>JANXWZ010000132.1 GCA_025350865.1 Rhodanobacteraceae bacterium | reverse complement strand
GTGCAGAATCGCGCCGGTGACGAGCAGGTCAGGGTTCACCTCCGGATAAAAGGCGGCAGTCGCAAGGCAGACCTTCACTAGGGTCAACACATGCTCCAGCAGCCCGCTGATCCAGGCGTGGTGCAACATCTTGGCCGCTGGAGCCACCCGAAAGGCCGGGCCAATCTCCTCGTCATCGAGGAACGCCAGCACCAGCCGCTTCAGGTCGGGGTCGGCAAAGCCATCGACGATTCCGCGAAGTTCGGCGTCCATCTGCTCTACGGGGAACTCTGAGACCGGTTGAAAGTCGGAAACATCCACCTCGGTCACGGCGGCGTTGCGGAGCTTGGTGAGCGTGATCTGCCACTTGCCCTGATACTTCGAGACCTGTCCCTGGACCTTGACGTAACAGCCCTCGCCGCAGGTGTCGGCGGCGTCCTGAAAGTCGTCCCACATGCGAGCTTCGAGCGATCCCGTTTTGTCAGTAAGGGTCAGCGCCAGATAGTGGCCACCTGACTTCTTGTCGCGCTTCTGGAACTGCGAGAGGCAAAAGTAGCTGGTGATGACGTCGTTCTCATGCTGCGGGGCGTCCTGTACGTAGAACTCTTTCATCGTTCCCCAAGCTTAGAGCAAGTTGCCGGTGCAAAAGAAGACGCGAGAGGCTTAGGAGCCTCTCGCGTCATGATTTGCAAAGATTGCTAGTTCTTTGGCGGATTCGCGGCGGGAGGAGTCGCAGCGGGAGGAATTGCCGTGGGAGCAAGCGAGGGGTTGACCGTCTGGTCGATAGCAGGAGCGACCGGCTTGGTATCGGTCGGCTTGTCCTGCAACCGCTCCTTGGGCTGGCCCTTGACACGCTTCGGTTTTTTGGGCTTCTTGGTGGTATCGCCCGCGACGCCAAGCGGTGCAGCCTGGGTTGCAGCGGCAGACTTCTCCTCAGTCGACATTGGGATTGGCTTGGCAAGCGCCTTCTCCGTCTGCTTCGCGGTGATGGTGGTTGCCTTCTTGCCTTTGACGGCCTGCTCGGTCGCGGCGAAACGCGTCTTCTTCCGTTCGGGAGCCTGCGGAGTCAGCGCGTTATCCTGCAAATTCGCGGATTCAGCCGGCGCAAATGCTCCGTTCGATGCGATGACGGCGCCAGGAGCAGCTGCGCCAGTTGCGTCCGCCGAGGTAGCCGCGGAGTCTCCGGTAGTCGACGAATCGAGCGAACCTGCGGGGAGCGAGTTGCGCGGAGCCTGCCCGTAACGAATCTTTTCGCGCCGGATATGTTTCCCAGCCTTACCCGCGACGTTGACGGGAGCGGTGATCTTTGCCATGCCGGTGGCCGGGTCAATACCCTGCGAGGTCGCGTCGGCACCGGTGATGGTACGTCCGCCCGTCGTGTCGGGGGAAGCGATAACCGGCTTATTGCCGGCACGATCAAAGCGAGCCTTCTGCTTGACCACCTTCTTCTTCACCACGGGGGGTGCGTACGCCGTAAAGAGCGGCTTGGTTTCCGCGACGCTGGCTCCGGAGTCTACAAATCCGGGCTGGATGTCGACGTAAGCCTCTTCGCGACGCTTGGTGAGGTAAGCACGCAAGGCCGGCTGCATCGCCTGCATATAGAGCTGCTCTTCAATCTGCGGCTGGACATCCTTCATCGGCGCCGGTCCGGCCTGGTCGTGCTGCGTCACCTTCAGGATGACGAACCCCTGCCGGGTGCGGGTGGGCGCGGTCGAATCGCCTACCTTTAAGGCGAAGGTCTGATCTTCCAGAACCTTGGCCAGCGCGCCACGCTTGAACAATCCCAGTTCCCCACCCTGCGCTGCCGACGGTCCGCCCGAGTACTTCTTTGCCGTCTCCGCAAAGTCCGCTCCCTTATCCAGCTGCGCCTTGACTTCATTCGCCTTGGCCTCGGCCTGTGCAATCTCCGCAGGGCCGGCGTTGTCGGTGGTGGGGATCAGGATCTCGCTTAACTTAATCTGTTCGGGCTGCAGAAACTCATCCTTGTGGGCGGCGTAATACTTGCCCATGTCGGCCTGGCTCAACTGCAGGCGTCGGCCCACTTCGTCCCGAACCACCATCTGGGTCAGCATCTGATTGCGAATCTGCGCCTTGAAGTCCTCAAAGTTGACGCCTTCCTTCCGGGCTGCGCGCTCGAGCTCGTCCAGCGATTCAAACTTGTTCTGCTTGCGGATATCGTCGAGGCGACGAATGACGTCGGAATCGGCGTTGAGGCCGAGTTCCTTGGCGCGGGCGAGCAGCAGTTGCTGGTCGATCATGTCGCGCAGCATATTCTTCTGCTCGTTCGCGATCTCTTCCTTCGGCACATTGTTCTGCGCCGCAGCCTGCTTCAATTGCTGACTCTGGCGCTCAACGTCGCTGCGGCTGATGATCTGGTCGTTCACCCGCACGACGATATCCTCAACGACCCTTCCGTGCGGCGTGATGGCGGTAGGCAGGGGGGGCAGCGCCAATTGCTGCGTCGGCGCTTCGATAGGCGCCTGGCCATAGCGAGGGGCTTTTACTACCTGCGCATACGTCGCACACGTCAAAACCAAAATGTTCGCCAGGGCAATCCGTCGCACAGCGCGCTTATCGAGAACCAATTTATTCGCGTTCAAAGTCAAAGACATCTCACTTCCATGGTTGAAAAGGTATCCGGACGGAGGTTGGACTCGGTCAGGACTCGAGTCGGTATCCGCTCTGAACATTCTACCCGTCGAAGACCCGAAACCAACAAAGCCTAACGCAAAGAGCACGAAGGAGTGCGGCAAGTTTCGCCAGGGCGTCCTTGGTGCGACTTCCCGCTTTTGATTGCGTCCTTTGCGTTTCGCTTTCGCAGGAGCGCCCCCGGCAGCCGCTAACCCCATCCTGCTATACTCCGTCCAAGACTCGACGCGCCAGATCGCGGAGATTGGGCCTTTCATCCGTCTCCAGAATCGCCGTCCACCCGAGGTCACTTCCCTGATGGCACCCCGCACCCGCCGCGCTCTCTTCTCCGTCACCGTCTTCCTCGCGACCTGCGGCATTCTCGGGTCGGTCTACAACCAGAAGGTCGCGGCCCAGTCCGCGTCGGACGAATCCACGCTGCGCGATTCGCTCAAGTCCTTCACCTCGGTCTATTCAGTGGTGGAGCAGAACTACGCCGAGAAGCTTGACTCCGACCGCACGGACAAGGCCATTTACGACGGAGCGATTCCGGGAATGTTGCACGTTCTCGATCCCCACTCCAACTTTTACGATCCGAAGGCCTACGCGCAGATGCGCGAGGACCAGCATGGCCGCTACTACGGCGTCGGCATGACCATCCAGCCGCAGCTGATCGACGGCACCATCAAAATTCTGGTGCTCTATCCGTTTGAGAACACGCCCTCGTTCAAGGCCGGCATCAAGCCCGGCGACATGATTATCTCCGTCGACGGCAAGCCTACCGACGGCCTTGACTCCGCCGCTGTCGCCTCGATGTTGAAGGGACCGCGTGGCACCCACGTGCTGGTGCAGATGTCCCGCGAAGGCCGCGACAAGCCAATGACCTTCGACCTGGTGCGCGACGAGATTCCGCGTCCCTCGGTCGATCTGGCGTTCCAGGTAAAACCGAACGTCGGCTACATGCACGTCACCAACTTCCAGGAGACCACCGCTCGCGAAGTGGGTGAGGCGCTCGACAAATTCCGTCAGGATGGACCGCTGAAGGGGCTCGTGATCGACCTCCGCGGTAATCCAGGCGGGCTGCTTAACCAGGCTGTCGATATGTCCGACAAGTTCCTGGAGAAGGGTCAGGTTGTCGTCTCGCAGCATGGACGCGCCGCCGCCGACCAGATCTATTCCGCCTCACGCGGCGAAGCTGGGCCGAAGTTCCCCATCGTCGTCCTCGTGAATCGCAATACTGCTTCCGCTGCTGAGATCGTATCCGGCGCATTACAGGATCATGACCGCGCGCTGATCGTCGGCGAAACCACCTTCGGCAAGGGATTGGTGCAGACTGTCTTCACCCTGAGCCAGAATACCGGCCTCGCGCTGACGACCTTCCACTACTACACCCCGTCGGGTCGCCTGATCCAGCGGCCTTACAACAATATGTCGCTGTATGACTACTACTATGTCCGCGACGCCTCGAACCCCAAAGACAACGCCAACCGCGAGGTGAAGCTGACCGACGAAGGCCGCACGGTCTACGGCGGCGGCGGCATTACGCCGGACGAGCACATCGACCCGATCAAGGCGAACCATACGCAGGACGTGCTGCTGCAGCACTACTCCTTCTTCAACTTCTCCAAGCACTACCTTTCCAACCACACGGTCGCAAAGGATTTCAACGTCGACGACGCTGTGTTGGCTGACTTCAAGGCTTTCCTGAAGACGAAGAAAGTGGATGTCTCCGACGCTGACCTGACGACGAATATCGAGTGGGTGAAGGAGTCGATCAAGAGCGACCTCTTTACGTCGCAGTTTGGCCAGATTGAAGGCCAGAAGGTTCGTGCCACGTGGGACCCGCAAATCCAGAAGGCGCTCAGCTTTATGCCGCAGGCGCAGGCTCTGGAAGAGCACGCCGGCAAAGGGAAGCCCACAACGACCGCCAGCCGCTAGACAAACTTGGGTGCCCCATGTTCGACCTGCTTCATCAGTCGACCATGGGGTTTCTCACTTGATCCTGCGAAAGAATCACGCAGCTATACGGCCCGAAGCCAACGTTTCCACTTGCCGGCATCCCGTTCAACGGAGGCCCGTCGACATCCACGTCGAAGCTGCTCCAGTTGCCGAAGAACTCGTCGTAGTTTCCGGCGTCGCTATTGAACCGGACCCGCCATCTGCCGCCGTTCGGAAATCCAACGGCGTAGCCCACGTAGCCACGGTTCGCGAAGTTGCAGACCACTACGACGTTATCGCCGGGGCCGCCCTGATCCCAGCGGTGGTAGACCATGACTTTATCCGCGAACACCGGCAGCACGTGGACGCCTGCGCCTCGCAGACCGCGCGTGTTGTTGAACCAGTTGCGGCGCAGGTGGATCAGATCGCGGTAGAGGCTTCTGATCCCCGCAAACTTGTCGTGCAGACCCCAGTCGATGGGCTGCGGGTTTGGACTGCCGCTGGTCGGAAACGGCCGCCACTCCATAAATTCCTGCCCTTGAAACAGCATCGGAATGCCGGGCGCGGTAAGTACCACCGCCGCAGCCAGGGTCGAGCGCTTCCTGGCGGCCCAGCTATCCGACGCGCCGGGCGAGATCATCTCGTTGACGCGTCCGCCTCCCTGCCCGGGATCATCCCGGTCGTGGTTCTCGCTGTAGATTACGGTTTTGAAGGCCGCAGTGCCGGACATCTCAGAAAGCTGGCGGGCGATTTCCTGTACGGGGCGTGACTCGTCGTCGCTGGGGAGCACGGCGTTGCGCAGTGCAAAGCAGAAATTGTTGTTCCACTGCGCTCCAAAGCCAAATCCGCCTTCGTCGACCGATTGCGTGATGGCCGACCAGTTATTCTGCAGGTCTTCGGCGATTGTGAGCTTCCAGGGCTGCGACTGCTGTAACTCGCGGTTGATCCGCGCCAACAAGGCCTTCCCGTCGGGAATGTCCGCCACTATATCCACACCCACCTGCACGCCCCGAATGTTGACCACAGAGTCGAATCGCAAGCCATCGACGAACCGGTCCTGCAACCAGCGTTTGGTGTTGTCGAGGAGATACTGCTGGACCTCCGGACGTCCGAAATCGAATCGTGTGTGGGCGAAGTCGGTGTGCGCGCGGCTGTCCTGGTAGAAGTAGATGCCGCCCTGCGTGGGCACATGGTCGCAATGCGGAAAAGGGCAGAGCTGGCCCGGCGTAAACCAGCCGTCGAACTGCCATAGATCGGTGTTTCCGAGGTGGTTGTAGACGACGTCCACAATCACGGCCAGCCCCTTAGCGTGGGATTGATTCACGAAATCGCGGAAGTCATCCGGGCCGCCGTAAGTATCTTCCACCGCGAAGATGTAGCCGGGGTTGTAGCCCGTCGCGCTGACACCCTGGAACTCGCCCAGCGGCATGATTTCCATCGCGTTGACGCCAAGGTCAGCCAGATACTGCAACTTCGTCAATGCGCTGTCAAAGGTTCCGGCCGGCGGATCGAAGGTATTGCTCGCATCAGTGGTGAATGTCGGGATGTGAAGCTCGTATAGGACCGCCTCGTTCCAACCTGGGGTGGAATAGCCGCCCTGATACTTGGTCTCGCGAGCCGCGACGACGG
Source organism: Rhodanobacteraceae bacterium (assembly GCA_025350865.1). Taxonomy (GTDB): domain Bacteria; phylum Acidobacteriota; class Terriglobia; order Terriglobales; family Acidobacteriaceae; genus Edaphobacter. The sequence goes on along the minus strand of JANXWZ010000132.1, from coordinate 19,139 downwards.
CGTGCATATTGCCGGACTTATCCTGTGCGATCGACGAGGCGTAGGGGTCCATGCGAAAGCCGTTGCTCGGCGCGCCGGGGATGAAGTACAGGTATTGGTCGCCAGCCTTCGCGCCTAGAACGTCGCCCGACCAATAGCCGCTGTCGCCGTCGGGTGCCAGTGGATTCGCGTTGGTGCTCCACTTGTTGAAGTCGCCCGCTACAAACACCTTGCCCTTGGCCGGAAACTTCGCCCACACGCGAAAAGTGACGCCGCCGTCGTACGGGATGGCTCCCATGCCTGGTCGAGAGGACGACACTGGTGCCGTAGGCAGTAATGCACTGAGGGCGTCGCCCATGCGGTTCTCCTTGCGTTCCTTATCGATGGCTTACGATGGAGGATCGAGTTATGCGAATAACTCGCGTTCCATAAAGCGTAGATCGTTCGGGTCGTAATAGCGCTTGGCCCAGATATCGTTAGTGAAAAGAAACATCTTCGCCGTCACTGCTGCTTGCTGTTTGGATTGCGGTTGCTTCTGCAGGCTGGCAGCCGGAGCGGGAGTGCCGGCTTGCGCGGCGGCGGCGGCTTTTGCGACCTGGAAGCGGTCGAGGAAGCTGTAGTGATCCACCAGCAGGAGCGCCTCAATTGCGAACGCCGTCGCAACTTCTCCATCGTGGATGGCGAGCAGGTTGTCGCCGTTCTGCATTTCGCCTCCAGAGGCCAGGTTCGAGGAGCCGCAGTACACCACCGGGTCGTCACCGTTGAAACCGCAAACGACGAACTTGTCGTGGATCTCATGCCCCGGTGGCACAGGCACCTGATCGAACGGCGGCGGAAGCACCGTCTTTCCGGTCTTCCCGGTCACCAGCACGCCGGTCTCCTTGCCGGGGGCCATGAGCGTGACTCCGCCCGGGCTATCGGAAATTCCGTAGGTGAAGATGCTTTCGTTGGTGTGGATCCCAGCCAAGGTGCTGTACACCGAGCTCGGACTGCCGGTAAGCTGCATGACCGCGAACAGGACACTGCCTTTGGTTGTTTTAGCGGCCTCGGCATTGATTCGCGCCGTCAGATTGCCCAGGACCGTGTCGGCATCCGCCTGAGTATGAGGGGAGAACGTAATCTGGGTCTTCGGTGTCGAATTCGACTGGAGTAAAACTGGCGTGGCGGAGGAAAGTGGCGAGGCCAGGAATTTCGGCGTCGAGGTCTGCGACTCGAAACTGAGTTGGAAGACTTGCTCATACACCGCGGCAACCGCTGGGTCATCGAACACGAGAACGTGATTCGCATTGACGTAGAGACCGTTGACCGAGAAGTTGGTCGAGCCGGTCAGCACCTTTTGGGCAGTCTTCCCCGTCTTAGTATACTTCGCAACAATCAAAACTTTGTCGTGCGAGAACCGGCTGAATTTCCCACGGACCATGCCGAATTGCGTTGGGTCGGCCTTCTTCAGCACGGCCTGGTTGAACAGCACCTCGAACTGATCTTCCGAAGCCGAGCCATCGGCTGCGTGGTGCAACGTCGCATTGTCCAGAACAATTCGGATTCGGCCAACCTTCGCGATTGCCAGCAGGAGCGTCACAATATCTGGCTCGTCAAGATCGTAGGCGAACATGTCCAGTTGCAGGGTGCCGTCGTTCAACACCTCATTCAGCACTTCAAAAACCTTAGCTCGCGCGGTGAAGCCCATCCACTCGTACTCTTCCTGAAAGGTGTGGGTTGTGCCCTTGGCGTCGGTTCCGGCGATGGCCGAGGTATCGAAGATGAGGTCCTTTCCCTTCGGCTTGACTAGGGCGGTGAGACCGACGTGGTGGGTGAAGGCCTGCGACTGCATGTAGCCGCGGGTGAATCCGAGGCTGAGGCCATTCTTTGTAAACGGCCCGACCTCGATGGTTGCGGAGGCGTTCAACGTCGGATCCATCGGGAGCATGGATTGCTTCGCGTCGAAGTAACGCAGCGTCACGACGTAGGTATACAAGCCGACTGCGGGCTGAAGCCCCTGATGGAAGCTGCCAGGGAAATGGACCCAGCGAAACTTTTCGATTGGGGCGTTGGCGCTTGAGTTGGCGGGCTCGGTCGCAATCTGGGCGTGGTTGCCCGGCGTCTCGAACTGCAGCATGTTGAACAGGAAATAGGATGGTGCCGGGGCGGGCGGATTGCAGCAGATGGTAAAGCCGGCGAGATTGGTGGCGGCTGCAGGGTCGCCAAAGTTGAACGCCAGCAGCGTCTTGTTGTCGCCGCGATAAGCCTTGACGGTCAGCCCCTTTCCTGCGACGGGCTTGACGGGTTTCCGTTTGGCTGACTTCTTCGTAGCCATGCGTTCCTCCAATCAGGCTTAGCGTTCGCGTGAATTCTAGCAACGCAAGGTAGTATTGCGAGCCAATTCCGCAAGAATCGGTTTTTGACGCTCATCAGCACTATCGAAATTGTCAGGTGATTCCCTGCGAATCCACTCCCCCGGCCTCGACACGCTACACTCAAAGCAGCCAATTTGCCCCACCCACGATGCGCATTCTCACCCGCTACATTCTCCGCGAAGTAACATCGCACGCCCTGCTCGGCGGGGTCCTGTTTACCTTCGTCCTGTTCACGTCGCGGCTGCGCCCGCTGCTGGAGATTGTCGTCCGTAACTCGGCGTCCCTATCCGATGTCGGTCGCCTGATCCTTTACTTCCTGCCGGAAGCCTTGATTGTGACGATTCCGATGGCTGTGCTGGTCGGTATCCTGCTCGGTCTGTCGCGGCTTGCGGCCGACTCCGAGATCACTGCCATGCGGGCCTCCGGAATCGGTGCGCTGGATTTCGTCCGCATCGTCTCCGTCGTCTCCTTCGCCGCGCTGCTGCTGGGGCTGTTCAACTCGATCTACGTCGCTCCACGGGCCGCCGCGTCGCTGCTGCGGCTGGAGGCCTCGCTGAAATATGCACAGGCCTCGTTCGAGGTCGAGCCGCGTGTCTTTGACGAAGACTTCCGCAACCTTGTGCTGTATGTGCAGGATGTTCGCCCCGGATCAGGCGCCGCGATCTGGCGTCACGTGTTTGTCGCCGACGTTACCGAACCTGCCAACCCCCGCGTCACAACTGCCGATCAGGCCGTCGTCACGTCCGCCGGACCGGGCGACCTGCACATGCTGCTTCGCACCGGTGGGGAGCACCAGATCTCGTCCGCTGACCCGAACCAGTACAACATCTCCACCTTCTCGACCACGGACGTGCCGATCCAGAACGGTTCGCAGGACGACACTCACCTCTCTCGGTCGGACACGCCGATTATGGCACTGACGCTGCCCGAGTTGCTGGCGCGCCAGAGCCCCTCGGCGGCTCTCCCAAAAGGGACGGCAGACACGCCGGCCAATCGCGAGAAGTTCACTCGGTCCTACCGTATCGAGTTCAACAAACGATTTTCTTATCCGTTCGCCTGCCTGGTCCTCATGCTGGTGGGCGTACCGCTTGGACTTTCCTCCAAGCGCGGTGGCAAATCGACCGGCTTCGTCCTCACGATTGTTCTGGTGTTCGCCTATTACTTCGTTTCGTCGGTCGGAATCGCGCTTGCGACCCAGGGAAAGCTTTCGCCATTCCTGGGCGTGTGGGGCGCGAACCTCGCCTTTGCACTCGCAGGTGTATTGCTATTGCAGCAGATGTCGCGCGGAGGGGTTGCGCTTTCCATCATTTCGACATTCGGCGTAATGCTCGGACGCGCCATCATCCGTCTGCGCAAGCAGCAGCCCCAGCGGACTGAAATCGACCTGAGCATGCAGCTGCCACAGCGATTGCGCTCCCTGCTGCACGTTCGCTTTCCGCTGATCCTCGACGAGTACATCATGCGGGCCTTCGCCTCGAATGTCGCGCTTGTGCTCGCCTGCTTCTCGATGCTGTTCCTCGTATTCACGTTCTTTGAGCTCATCGGCGATATCATTCGCAACCGCACGCCGCTGGTTACAGTGGGCGAGTACCTACTCAACCTAATCCCCTACATCCTCTACAACGTCACTCCGCTGTGTGTACTGGTGGCGGTGCTGGTCACCTTCGGTGCACTCGCTAGGTCGTCCGAATTTACCGCCATGAAGTCTGCGGGCTTTTCGCTCTACCGCATCGTCACGCCGGTGCTCGTGCTGACTGCGGTCATAGCGGCCGGGCTGTTCGCCTTTGACGATTTTTACCTCCCCGCCGCCAATCGTCGCCAGGAGGCCTTGCGCTCGGTGATCAAGGGCCGCCCCGCCCAGACCTTTCTGCGCCCGGATCGGCAGTGGATCTCCGGCCAGAGCCCCAACCAGCAGCCGAATGTGCTGCCCACGCAGCTGAGCGTCCGACCGCCGGGACTGCCCGACAGTGCACCTGAGATCGACCCGCCAATTCGGGCGACGGAGCCGAGTCGCATCTTCTACTACCAGTTCTTCGATCCCGACCGCAACGTGTTCGCCAACCTAACGGTCTTCGAGTTCAACCCCGCGACTTTCACACTGCAGCGGCGGATATTTGCGCAGTCCGCGCGCTGGAACCCGACCGTGAATCGCTGGGTCTTCGAGAATGGCTGGACGCGGACGTTTGTCGGCGAAACCGTGGGGACATACCAGCCGTTTGTCCTGACTACTTTCCCTGAAATACACGAGCAGCCGCAGTATTTCAAGAAAGAAGACCGCCAGTCGCAGCAGATGAACTTCTCCGAACTCGCCACTTATATTGACGACCTGCGGCAGTCCGGCTTCGACACCAAACGGCTCTCCGTACAGCTGAATCGCAAGTTCGCCTACCCGCTGATTACCCTGGTGATGGCGATCCTCGCGATTCCTTTCGCACTCGCCACCGGCAAACGTTCGGGAGTGACGGGTTTTGCCGTCGCGATCCTGCTGGCAGTCGCGTACCTCGGCGTCTCCAGCTTGTTCGAGGCAATGGGCAACGTCAATACGCTGCCTGCCGCGCTCGCCGCCTGGTCGCCCGATCTGCTGTTCGCGTTCGCAGGCGCGTGGTTCCTGCTGCGCACGCCAACGTAGGACCCCGGGGCTTACGTTCCGTCGTCGACTGCATGTACCATGGTGGACATCATGAAGCTTTCCTATTCTCTGCTCCTTCTGGCCGCCGCCGCGCCCCTCGCCGCCCAAACCCCCGCTCCGAAACCAGCCGCCCCCAGATCTGCCGTCCCGCCCGCCGCCATGATCGCTGCCAAGCCAGTCGCGAAGCCGGCTGTTGCTGCATCCGCATGCGTCAAGCTGCCGGACATGTCGCCCAAGATTCCGGCGCTGTCCGCGTCCGCTCCGTGTGCCAAGCACCTGTACACCATCACGACCGTCCCGGCAGTGAAGCTCGAAAACGTGTCGCCGATGGAAGGTCCGACGCTGAAGGAAGACCTCGGCATCGAAGCGACCAGTTTCTCGCTCGACTACATCGACACCAAGATCGGCACCGGCCAACTGGCAGGCGCACACACGTTTTACACCATCAACTACAGCGGATACCTGCTTGACGGCACGAAGTTTGACTCTTCGCTGGACCGCGGAGAGCCAATCACCATCGCCTACGGCGGGCATCAGGTCATCCCCGGCTGGGATACCGGATTTGCGGGCATGCGCGTCGGCGGACAGCGCCGCCTGATCATCCCCTTCCAGCTCGCGTACGGAGCAAACGGCAAGCCGCCTATTCCGCCTCGTTCGACGCTGATCTTCGACGTCGAACTGATGGGAATCTCCGACACCCCGCCGCCAGCGAAGCCCAAGCCCGAAGCGCCAGCAACTCCGCCGGCAACCGGTCCGGCAGCGACACCTCCGGCGGCAACTCCACCTTCCACGCCTCCTCCCGCATCTCCGAAGCCTTAGCCCGTTGAGCCTCATCTAACCGATATGCTTGCAAGACTCAGACCCCTCTTTCCCTACCTCAGGCGCTACTGGAAACACTTCGCCTGGGGTGGGATTGCGGTCATCCTGTACAACTCGCTCAAGGTCCTCATTCCGATCATCATCGGAAGCGCCGTCGATGACCTGAAACACGGGGTCTCGGAGCGCGTAATTATGATGCACGCGGCCCGGCTTCTCGCCGTGGCAGCAACGTCGGGAGTCTTCCTTTACATCTCGCGGCAAGTCCTCATCGGGGCGTCGAGAGAGATTGAATACGACCTCCGCAACGACCTTTTCGCCAACCTCGAACGCCAGTCCGCCAGCTTCTACCAGACCCACCGCACCGGCGACATCATGGCGCGCACGACCAATGACCTGAGCGCCGTCCGCCAGCTGCTGGGACCGGCCATCATGTATTCGGCGAACACGATCTTCTTCACCGCCGTCGCACTGCCGGTGATGTTCCGCATCAGCCCCAGGCTGACACTGTTCGCGTTCTTCCCGCTGCCGTTCGCCTCGCTGCTGGTGCAGCAGTTCGGCGCCCACATCAATCGCCGCTTCGAGCGTATCCAGGCGATGTTCTCCGACATCTCGTCGAAGGCTCAGGAGAACTTCTCCGGGGCCCGCCTGATCCGCGCCTTCGCCCAGGAAAACGCAGAAATCGCCTCGTTCGAGACGGCAAACCTCGAATACATCGACCGCTCCCTGCACCTCGTAAGACTAATGGCCATGCTTTGGCCGACTCTGGAGTTCGTCCTTGGCCTGTCGCTGATGATCACGCTGCTGGTCGGCGGCCACGAGGTTCTGCTCGGGCACATCTCCGCCGGAGACTTCGCCGAATACCTCGTTTACATGGTGCAGCTCACGTTCCCGATGATCGCCGTCGGCTGGGTGGTGAATCTATTCCAGCGTGGCATCGCATCGGTCGTGCGCATCGACGAACTGCTGCAGCAGCAGCCCGAGATCAGCGATCAGTCAACACCACGCCTGCAATCAGGCTCGATTACCGGCGACATCGAATTCCGCAATCTGACCTTCGCCTATACCCCGGACGGCCCGATCGTGCTGCACGACATCAACCTGCGCATCCCGGCCGGTTCATCGCTCGCCATCGTGGGCCCCACAGGCTCAGGCAAAACCACGCTGGTCAACCTGATTCCGCGCACCTACGATGCCAGCCCGGGCAGCGTGATGATCGATGGATCTCCTATCCGGGAGTTGCCGCTCGAGACTTTGCGTAATCAGATCGGCGTTGTCCCGCAGGAGACGTTCCTCTTCTCGGACAGCCTCGCTCACAACGTAAGCTTCGGTGTTCCTTCGGCCACGCAGCAGGAGATCGAAGATGCTGCCAGCATCGCTCACATCCGCAACGAGATTCTTGAGTTCCCCAAAGGCTTTGCCACGCTGGTCGGCGAGCGCGGCATTACGCTTTCCGGAGGGCAGAAGCAGCGCACCGCTATCGCTCGCGCAGTCATCCGCAACCCGCGCATTCTCATCCTGGATGACGCTCTCGCCAGCGTGGACACCTATACCGAAGAGCAGATTCTCGCTGGGCTGAAGAGCGTGATGGAAGGTCGGACAACGATCCTGATCTCGCACCGGATCTCTACCGCCCGCAACGCCGACCAGATCGCCGTGCTGGTCGAAGGCCGTATCGCCGAACGCGGCACACACGAGGAGCTGCTCGAGCGCGGCGGCTACTACACGCGGCTGTACGAGAAGCAGCAGCTCGAAGAGGAACTGGCCGTAGCGCAATAGCTCGAGTTGCAGGCAGCGGTCACGCCGACCATCTCGGCGCAACCGACAGCACCTCCGCAATCGCGACCGGAGCCACAAACTTCTCTTCCCTGGTTCGCAACTCGCGTGGCAGAATCCGCCCAGCGGCAGGGTCGAGCGCGACAATCGCCCAGGCATCGCGGACGTTCCGCACACAACCAATAACCTCATCGAAGCCCTCAGCCGACGCGACATGCGAGGCTTCCAGCGTCAAGGTAAACATCGCCGCATAGAAATCAGCCAGGGAAACTGCAGCCGCTCCGCCGACATCGGGCCGCAGCCGCGCCTGGAGATAAAGCAGGATGTCGACCACCTTCTTGACGGCAAAACGTCGGCCAAAACTGTCGTCTTCCTCAACCGCTTGTTTCGCACGATATAGCGACCGAATCGCCGCGTCATACAACGCCAGAATCAGTTCAACGCCCGTAGCGCCCATCATGGACTGCTGCTGGTACGACATTTCGCTCATCAATTGCCTCCCTTGTAACCGGTGATTGCGTTGTAAATCTGAGTCTGCTCATTCAACTGCTGCGGGATCGATTGCAGGATCTGGTTTGCGGTCGTCAGTTCGGTGGTAAGCCTGACCTTCTCTGCCGCAATACGTGCGTCCTGGTTCGTCACATTCTTGTTGATGTCCGTCTCCTGGCGGTTGTTTTCCGCCAGCGCGAGCGAGACTGAGCCGGTGGTTGAGGTTGATCCCAGCCCGTTCAGGGTGCTTGAAAACGTAAGACCAAAGCTGCCTGAATTCTGGAAAAATCCAGCCACGTCGGCAAAGTTCGAGTTCAACGTGCCATCCAGCGTCGCTACGTTCAGGGCCAGAGTCCCGTTCTGATTCACCGTTACGCCGAGCTTGGAAAGGTCTGTGATGGCCCCGCTCCCAGCCCCTCCAAAGAGGCTTCCGGAGAGCTGCGTCTGCAGATACGACAGCGTCGGATTGCCGTACAGAGGCTCCGCCGCTCCCGTTGAATCCAGCCCTTCCTGCGTCTTGATCGCCGCCGCCACCGCGTTGTACGCCGTCACCACCGATTGCACGGCAGTCTCGACCGCGGCATTGTCGTTCGTGATCTGCACCTGCACCGGAGCGCCCGCGGCCTGCGACAGAAGTTGGAAGGTCACGCCGGGAATTGCGCCAGTGACCGTGTTCGAAGCGCTGGAGGTATCCAGGCCATCGATATTGAACAAGGCGTCCTGTCCCGTTTGTCCGGTCGAAAAAGCGACGCTTGTAGAAGTAGTCGCGTCGCTCAGGGTTGACGTCAGGTTGATCTGCCCGGCTGCGCCGCTCGTATGGCTGACCAGCGACAGGCGGGACCCCGTCGCGCTCGAGATCACACTGGCCGAAACCCCATAGCTGCCCGAGTTGATCGCTGCGGCCAGCGTCGTCAACGTGTTGTTGGTTGTGCCGAGGGTCAACGTCTGCGCACTTGGCCCGGAGCCAAAGGTCAGGCTCCCGCTCAGGGTGTCGGTGCTTGCCAACTCGGCCGAGTACTTGGAGCTGGTCTGCGCCAATTGATTCACGGTGATGGTGTGGCTTCCGGAGACTGCCGAAGAGCTGGCCGCCGTTAAAGTCAACACATTGGTGTTTGAGCTTGCGCCCTGCTTCTGGGCCAGAACGCCATCGAAGGCTGTGAGTGCGCTCAGGGCGGTAGACAAACTTGCGAGGTTGGTTCCGAGTCCACTCAGCGCCGTATCGCGTGCCTGCAATGCAGTCAGCTGGGCCTTCCATGGTGCCTCGACCGCTGAGGCGACCCCCAGGATCGATGTGACCGTGCCCGCGACGTCGAAACCCGCGCCGCCCGTCGCAGACCCGAAGTTGATACCGACCGTTCCCATAGTGTGCTCCGGTGCAGGTCACGGGCCAAACTAGTCCGCGCTGGATTAGAGCGGCCTCACCGTGATAAAAGCTCGCTCGGATGGAAGAAAAATCGGGGACGGACCCGAAGCCCTCGGGCCGTCCCCAGTCGCTGTTGCCCCGCTCGCCAAGGTGCGGCGAAAGGTCTTACTGGACCAGCTTCAGAACTTCCTGCTGCACGCTGTTGGCCTGCGCAAGAGCACTGATGCCGGTCTGGCTGAGCACCTGGTACTTCGCCAGATCGCTTGCAGCCTGCCCGTAGTTGGTGGAGCGAACGTTGCTCTCGGCGGCGGTCAGATTGACCGATTCCGACGAAGCCACGTTCGATGCCGCCTGCAACTGATTGATGCTTGCGCCCACAATGCCGCGCTGATAGGCGACGTCCGCGATGGCCGACGTTACGGAGGTCAGGACCGTTTGCGCGGTGGCTGCCGTCAGGTGCGACACGTTGGTGGTTGCGGTGGATGAAAAGTCGACGCCCACGCCGGCAGTGGTTCCAGCGGGAGTCGTGTCAGACAGCGCGGTTCCGGTCAGGGTGAGCGTGTTGGTACCTGCGGTGCCGGTGTCCTGGGGACCGGTGATGATCAACTTGTTGGCATTTGAGCCGGTTCCCTGGCTCGCCACCAAACCTGCGCTTGAGAAGGAACTCTGTGCATTCAACTGGGTGACGGCCGCTGCCAGTGTCGTTCCCGAAGCTAGCGTTGCGGTAACTGCAGTGCCGCCCGCGACCGAGATGCTGAGGTTGCCCGACACAGTATAGGTGGAGGCGCCAAGAGCAAAGGTAGCCGTGGCACCGGCGGACGTCGTCGAAGTTGTGGGCGTCGGATTGGTGAGAGCTGCAGGGGTCGCAGCTGCGGGCGCGGAAACACCGATGCTGGAAACGGACAAGGCACCGACGGTTTCGGAGAAGGAGTTCGCACCCGACGACGTTCCGTCACTCACGAACACAGTCTTCGCAGTGCCCGAGAATACCGAATTGCCGTTGTAGTTGGTGGTCGATCCAATGTTCCCAACTTCGGTGAGGATATTCTGGAACTCCTGGTTGGCCGAGCTTACCTGGTTGGCATTCAGCGTGCCGTTGGCCGATTCGGTAGCCAGCGTCACCGCGCGATTCAGCAGGTTGGTCACCTGCGAAAGCGCACCGTCCGCCGTCTGTAGTAGACCGATGCCGGCGTTTACATTCTGTGTGGACTGATTCAATGCAGCGACGTTGGCGTGCAAGCCGTCCGCCACCGCCAGGCCGGCTGCATCGTCGGCACCGGAGTTGATACGGGAGCCCGAAGAGAGTTGCTGCAAGGTGTTCTGAAGACTGTTCTGTGTCTGGTTGAGGTTGTTCTGCGCGTAGATGCTGGCGATGTTATTAAGAAGTCCCAAGGACATTTTGATCCGCTCCTGTAGTTCAGTTTGAGTTGCCATGGCGCCTGTCCCAGGGGTACTGACTGTATCCAGGGGCGGGTCGATTGGGATGACATCCCGTTGGCTGCGACCTTCGGCCTTCCCCGATAGCGGAAGGCTCCGTGTTCACACACTCCATCGGCGTCGCGTGAAGTGACTTTAGTTCGCGGCTAACGAAATTCCCCGAATACACGTTGCTTTGTCGTGTGGTATGGCACAGTGTTGAAGTCATCCAGCTTCCTTCTATCGCCGATCCCGGGCAAGCCGATAACTCCTTCAGGGAGCCAAGCATGATCGATCTAACCCGACTCAACGGCCACCGGATTTCAGTCAACTGCGACCTGATCAAGTTCGCGGAACCTTCGCCGGACACCACCATTACGCTCACCACCGGCGACAAACTCATCGTGCTTGAATCCTGCGACGACCTGATGCACCGCATCCTGATGTACCGAGCCAGCATTCTGGCCAACGCGTGGCCATCTGGCTACGTCACCAGATAACAAGTCTCGTATCGACCAGCACATTACCCAGGAGCCAGTCCCATGGACATCGCCAGTATTGGCGGCATCATCCTCGCCCTCGTCGGCATCCTTGGCGGCATGATCATCGAAGGCGGCAGCCCGATGGAAATCGTCAAGCCCACTGCCTTTATGATCGTGGTCGGCGGCACCGCCGGCGCGTGCATGCTGCAGTTCCCTCTCAGTATATTTATCGCGGCATGCAAAAGCATCGTCAAGGTCTTCCTGCACAAGGGACATGACGGCGAGGCGGTCCTGAAGCAGTTGGTCGAGTTCGCGAACAAGGCTCGTAAAAGCGGCATCGTCTCGCTCGACTCCGATATCAACGACATCCACGATCCCTTCCTCAAGCAGGCGCTGATGCTCGCCGTCGACGGAACCGAACCTTCGGAGGTCCGCAAGATCATGGAGCTGGAGCTGGACAACAAATCGGCGATCGAAGAGAAGATTCCCGCGGTCTTCGAGGCCGCCGGAGGCTACTCCCCGACCGTCGGAATCATCGGCGCGGTCATGGGTCTGATTCAAGTCATGAAAAATCTCTCCGACATCGAAGAGGTGGGACGCGGTATCGCGACCGCCTTCGTCGCCACCATCTACGGAGTCGCAATCGCCAACCTTATCTGCCTGCCCGCAGCGGCTAAGCTCAAGTTCCGCCACAGCGAAGAAGTAATGCTGAAGCAGATGATGCTCGAAGGCGTCATCTCAATCCTTGAAGGGATGAATCCACGCATGATCGAAACCAAACTGCGCACGTTCCTCTTCGATTCCAAACCCAGTGACGAAGCCGATTCCGCCAAGACCGCCGAGGCCGGCGCATGAGCAAGAAGAAGCATCCCGAACATGTAAACCACGAGCGCTGGCTGGTCTCCTATGCCGACTTCATCACGCTGCTCTTCGCCTTCTTCGTCGTCCTGTTTGCCTCGGGCCAAAACGACAAGCGTAAGCAAGTCATGCTCGCCCACTCCATGCAATCGGCCTTTGATCACAACGGCATCTTCGACCCGCACTCGAAGACCCCGCCGATGGCCGACGATCCCAACGCTACCCCCCATGCGACTCCGTCGCCGCTCTCGCTTCCCACCTCCGCCGTCACCGACCCCGACATCAACGGCATCAACAAGACCGCCACCGAACACATTCGCGAGGCCGTGAAGTCCGAAATCGAGACCCGCAAACTTCCCGAAGGCGTCATCACGGTGCGGCCATCGCCCGATGGTCTGGTGATCTCGCTGCGCGAGGGCGGGTTCTTCGCTTCAGGCTCGGCCGACATCCGGCCGGAGTCCGTCTCGCTGCTGAAAGCCGTCGCCGCCACGCTACCGAATCGGGCAATTCGCGTCGAAGGCCACACTGACAACGTTCCCATCCACACCGCTCAATTCGCCTCCAATTGGGAACTCTCCACCGCACGTGCAGCCACCATTACCCGTCTGCTGGTTGCGCAAAAAACGGTCGACACCGGGGCAATATCTGCGGCGGGTTACGCCGAGTTTCGCCCCATTGCAGACAACGACACCGACGAAGGTCGCATGCAGAATCGCAGGGTCGACATTGTGCTGCTGGCGAATAGAAACGTAACACCGATCAACACCGATTGAAGAACCGATCAGGAACAAAGAATCCGTACCGTCTTTAGATCGCTTCTCAAATCGGCGTCAATCGGTGTTAAGTTTTTAGCCTGTAACGCCCAGCACCTTCACAATCACGCGCTTCGCCCGCTGGCCATCGAATTCCGCGTAGAAGATTCGCTGCCACGTCCCCAGATCCAGCCGCCCGTTGGTGACCGGAAGCGTCGTCTCGTGGTGCAGCAGCAGGGCCTTCAGATGCGCGTCGGCATTGTCCTCGCCGGTGCGATGGTGTTTGTAACCAGGCCAGCTCGGCGCGAGCTTTTCAAGCCAGGTAGAGATGTCCTCGATCAGCCCATCCTCATGGTCGTTGACATAGATTGCGGCTGTGATGTGCATCGGCGAGACGAAGCACAGGCCATCTACGATCCCGCTGCGACGAACGATCTCCTCGACCTGCCGGGTAATGTGAACCATCTCGTACCGCTCCGCCGTGTTAAACGTCAGATACTCCGTATGCGCTTTCATCGATGCCATCATGCCTCCAACGCCGGTTGTGGTCACAGCCCCTATAATCAAAGCATGGCACGGGCGACCAACACGACTATGAATCACATCGTGTCCGCACTTTGTCTCCTTGCTGTTCTACTGCTTGCCGTGCCGTTCGCCAACTGTGCCGTACGCGGCAGCCGCTCGATGGCGGCGATGAGTGGCGCGGGCTGCGACCCGTGTTGCGAAGCAAAGGTTACGGCGACCGCCGCCTGCTGTCTCGCGCATCCCCAACCTGCGGAGCCTGTCCGGCGACCATCACAGGTAGAAGCAGCCCTGCTGACCGCAGAAGGTCCAGTGATTCCGCACCGTTACCTCGCGATAGAGCCAGTCGTCGAGCAACGCATACCGCAGAGCCCTCCGCCACTCCTGATTACTAACCTCCGAATCTGATTCACTGCTGCTGACCGCATTCCCATGTATGTTGCAGATTTCCTGCGCAGCCATTTGGGATGCACCCCCGCAGTCTTGCGTTTGGTCCGCCAAACGTTTGATCAGACAACCCCGGAGATCCCCGTGAAACACAGAATGCTGTACACACTCACCGCGCTGCTCAGCGCATCTGTCTCCCTGCGTGCGCAATCAATGCCGGGCATGGAAATGCCAAAGCCGCAACCGACGACCATCTCCAGCGAGCAGGTGTCAAACGATCCGCCGCCGCCCATGAGCATGCAGCAGCCCACAGCACTGATCGACAACATCGTGCAGCACACCTCCTCAGGCACGTCCATCGAACCAGCTTCCACCCCGATGGCCATGATGATGGGTCAGCGCCGAGGGTGGACCTTGATGCTCCACGGCACCGCCTTTATCTCCGACATCCAGCAACATGCCGACTCCGGACGAGGCAAAAACAAACTCTTCTCTACAAACATGATCATGCCGATGGCGCAGCACCGCCTCGGCCCCGGCACGCTGACGCTCCGGGCCATGCTGTCCCTTGAGCCTGCAACGGTCACCGGCCGCTTCTACCCCGAACTCTTCCAGCAAGGCGAAACGGCTTACAACAAACCCATTCGCGACGGCCAGCACCCTCACGACTTCGTCATGGAGCTAGGGGCCCTCTACGATCTGCCCCTCGGCGAACATACCTTGCTCAGCCTCTACGCCGCTCCCGTCGGCGATCCCGCCATCGGCCCCACCGCTTATCCGCATCGGCTCTCTGCCAGCGAAGACCCCATCGCTGCCCTCGGCCATCATCAGGAGGATTCGACTCACATCGCCTTCAATGTTGTGACGGCTGGGCTGACCTATAAATCGTTGCGCGGCGAGGTCTCGGGATTCCACGGAGCCGAGCCGACGGAAGCTCGGTGGCACCTGCAGCCTTCGCCCAATGGCGTAACACCTGACAGCTACTCCGGCCGCATCACGTGGGCTCCCACGGCGAACCTCTCAGCGCAGTACAGCATCGCCCACCTGACCGGGCCGGAATCGCTCGTGCCCAGCGACGACGAGACCCGCCAGACCGCATCAGTGATGTATAACCGCCCCATCGGCGCGGGTGCCGATACCACCTCCATGCCCGGAATGACCATGGGCACACCCGCAACTGGCAACTGGGCGACGACCCTCATCTGGGGTCAGGCCAAGGCACTGCCCAGCAACGTGATCGGGAACTCCTACCTCGTCGAGTCGCTGCTCAGGCTCCGCCGCAATGCGTACTGGACGCGCATCGAGGTCGCCGCGCGGACGAGTGAACTTTTCACTCCCGCACCAGCCGTGGAAGGCACCGTCGGCCACGTTCAGGCCTACACCGTCGGCTTCGACCGCAGCTATCGGGTCTTGCCGCATCTGGAGGCCGCGCCGGGTGTTCAACTCACGGCATATCGCACCCCCGACCCGCTCGCCAAAACCTACGGGCGTGCGCCGTTCGGAGCGGTGATGTTCCTGCGGCTGCGCATCAAGTAGCGCCACAACTCGGGTGCCCCATCCTCAACGACAGCTTCACCGTCGTTAGGGTGAGGTATCGAGCCTACGGCTCGACCGTACTCGCGGTACTCTCAACCCATGCACCTTTTCGTCGCCACCACCAACCCCGGCAAGCTGCGCGACTTCGCCCATGCCGCTGCATCCTTCCTCAACGTCTTCATCGACCCGCTCCCCAACCTCGGAGACATTCCCGCGCCTGACGAGAACGCCGACACCTTCGCCGGCAACGCGACGCTGAAGGCCATCGTTTATTCCCTCGCCTCGCCCGGCAAGCTCATCCTCGCGGATGACTCCGGCCTCGAAGTCGACGCGCTCCGCGGAGCGCCCGGCGTCCGCAGCGCACGATACGCCGACGATAAGGGCTTCAGCACCAACCGTCCACTGCCCACCGACCAGCGCAACAATCTCTGTTTGCTCGACGCGCTGGCCTCCACCCGCGAAGAGGACCGCACCGCACGCTACCACTGCGTCCTCGCCCTTGCCCGAGACGGCGCGATTCTCGCGACTGCCGACGGAACGGTTGAAGGCGAGATCCTCGCCGTGCCGCGCGGATCGGGTGGCTTTGGCTACGACCCTCTTTTTCTGCTGCCAGACGAGGGGCTGACGATGGCGGAGGTGAATCTTGAAACGCGGCTCCGCCTGAGTCATCGCGGCAGGGCGCTCGTGGACCTGCTCAACAAGCTGGAGCCCTGATTTCGTATTTCGCACAAACATATCGATAATCGCACGGCAAGCGTCTGATTCCTTGACGCTTGTCCAACCTCGGCGGAATAATCACGATGCGCCCACTCAGGGCAAGTTTCTCGCAGGAGTCACCATGGCTACCGCCGTATCTGCCCCGCCCGACCTCGGCCGCAACACCAAAGGCGTCCAGCCTCTGCGCGCCGGCCAGGGCAACTCCTTCCTCTGGCGCCGCCTGCACTCGCTCTCCGGAATCATCCCCATCGGCGCGTTTCTGGTCGAGCACATCGTCTCCAACTTCGAGACCTTCAACGGCCCCGTCGCCTACGCCAAGCAGGTCGTCTTCCTCAACTCGCTGCCGCTGGTCCGCGTGCTGGAGTGGGGCCTGATTTTCATCCCGCTGCTCTTCCACGCGCTCTATGGCGTCTTCATTGCCTTCCGCGGCCGCATCAACGTGAACGTCTATCCGTGGGCCAGCAACTGGATGTACCTCTCGCAGCGCGTCACCGGGCTGATCGCCTTCGCGTACATCCTGCAGCACGTCATCCGCCAGCGCTTCATGGGAGTGCAGCTTCCCGAATGCCCCGGCATGGCCTTCGCGAAGGTCCAGCACGAGCTCTCGAACCCCTGGATGCTCGCCATCTACGTCATCGCGATGATCGCGACGACATGGCACTTCGCCTACGGCATCTGGCTTTTCGCCGCCAAGTGGGGCATCACCCCCGGCGACAAGGCCCGGCACCGCTTCGGCCTGGTCTGCACCGGCGTCGGAATGGTTCTGTGCGTCATGGGCCTGATGAGCATCTTCGCCGTCGTCAATCACGCACCGGTGACCACCGATGTCTTAGCTTCCGACCCCGCAGCCTGCAGCTTGACGGCCTCGCAGTAACTCCCCGAACCTTTGCGCCTTCCTTCGCGCCCCTTGCGTTAAATCTTTTGTTCGTTCTCGCACTCCGAGGTAAGAAATGGCAGCAGCACCCAGAATTATCGTAGTAGGCGGCGGCCTCGCCGGACTCGCCTCCGTCATCAAGATCGCCGAAGCCGGCGGTACCGTCGACCTCTTCTCGATCGTCCCGGTCAAGCGCTCGCACTCGGTCTGCGCACAGGGCGGCATCAACGCGGCCAAGGACCTGAAGGGCGAGGGCGACACCGTCCTCAAGCATTTCGACGACACCGTGTACGGCGGCGACTTCCTCGCCAACCAAACGCCGGTCAAGAATATGACCGCACAGGGTCCAGCCATCATCGACCTGCTCGACCGAATGGGCGTCCCGTTCAACCGCACGCCGGAGGGTCTGCTCGACTTCCGCCGCTTCGGAGGCACGCTTTACCAGCGTACGGCTTTTGCCGGAGCAACGACGGGCCAGCAACTTCTCTACGCGCTCGATGAGCAGGTCCGCCGCCACGAGTCCGAGGGCAAAGTCACCAAGTACGAAGGCTGGGAGTTCCTATCCGCCGTCCTCGACGACAACGGCGTCTGCCGCGGCATCTGCGCGATGGACCTCCGCTCCATGGAACTCCGGACTTTCCCCTGCGACGCGATCATCGTCTGCACCGGTGGCAACGGAGCCATTTTCGGAAAGAGCACTAACTCGGTGGTATGCACCGGCTCGGCGCAGTCCGCGCTTTACCAACAGGGTGCGTACTACGCGAACGGCGAGTTCATCCAGGTGCATCCGACTGCGATTCCAGGCGAAGACAAACTCCGCCTGATGTCGGAATCGGCCCGTGGAGAGGGCGGACGAGTTTGGGTGCCGCGCGACCGCAACGACAAGCGCACCGCCGTCTCGATTCCCGAGGCCGACCGCTACTACTTCCTCGAAGAGCGCTATCCGAAGTACGGCAACCTCGTTCCGCGCGACATCGCGACCCGCGAAATCTTCAAGATCGTCTACGAAGATAACATGGGCATCGACGGCCAGCCGATGGTCTATCTCGACCTGACGCACCTGCCGAAGGAGCGCATCCACAAGCTCGAAGGCATCCTGGAAATCTACGAGAAGTTCGTCGGCGACGATCCACGCAAGGTTCCGATGAAGATCTTCCCCGGTGTGCATTACACCATGGGCGGTCTGTGGGTGGACTTCAACCAGCAGACCAACATCCCCGGTGTCTTTGCAGCCGGCGAGGCCGACTACTCGATCCACGGAGCCAACCGCCTGGGTGCGAATTCCCTGCTCTCCTGCATCTACGGAGGCTTCGTCGCTGGTCCGCAGGCGATGGGCTATGCCAAGGCTCTGAAGCCGGCAACCGGCGATGGCGGTGCGGCAGCCGAACTCAGCCGCCAGAAGGCCAAGAACCAGGTGCTGCTCTCATCCACCGGCACCGAGAACCCGTTCAAGATCTGGCGTGAGCTCGGCGAGACGATGACTAAGCACGCCACCATCGTCCGCTATAACGCGGGCCTGGACGAGGCCGACGCCAAGATCGTTGAACTGCTCGCGCGCTATAAGAACATCAATCTGAGCGACAAGAGCCAGTGGGCCAACACGAGCTTCGCCTTCACGCGCCAGCTTAGTAACATGCTGGAACTCGCCCGCGTCATCGTCCAAGGCGCCCGCGTCCGCGACGAATCGCGTGGCGCACATTACAAGCCGGAGTTTCCGGATCGCAACGATGAGAAGTTCCTGAAGACTACTAAGGCGGCTTTTGTCGACGGAGCGCCGAGCATTACGTTCGAGGAAGTGGATACGAGCTGGATCACGCCTCGCCCCCGCATCTACACCAGCACCTAAGCGTACATAGTTTGTGGAGAGCAAGATGGACGGCAGTGAAAATGACGGCATCAATCTCGTGCTCTCTGGGGGCCTTCTTTTCTGTCTTCTTTTGGTCAGTGGATTAGTCTTTGCCGTAGTTCGAAGTATCAAAAAGCGCCAACGGCGCGACACATACCAGCCTGGGCCGAAGGCCTAGGTAGAAGTCGCAAATATGCAAGAGGGCTGAAGGCCCGACACATAGATTCTTAGAGGGCAACAACCCATGGCCACCACGCAGAAAACCATCAAAGTCTCGATCAAGCGCCAGCCCAACCCGCAGACCCCGGCGCGCACTGAAACCTTCGAGATTCCCTATCGCCCG
>JANXWZ010000107.1 GCA_025350865.1 Rhodanobacteraceae bacterium | reverse complement strand
GGAACTCGCTGCTCCAACGTCACACTACTGAACATCTCGTCTTGAACCCGCTCATCACCACGCATGATCCAAAGACGAACAACCCGCGCGAAAAGTCTTAAACTCGCCAAGCACAGAAGCTATTTCAACAAGTTCCTAGAGGCTCAAGCTTCGAAATCTATAAACTCTTCGATTGTTGTTGAGCTTGCAGGCGCGCCGAACCGCCCAGATTCACCTCATCGTAAGTCCGGCGGGCAAATGATAGCGGCACCAAAGGCAGAATTTGGTCGCGACTGACCCGCCCGCATCCCGCCCCATACGGTCGAAGTATCAGACAGAGCCAACGAGCCTCGGTGCGCTGTCCCCGAAGTGCCGGATTGCTCTGCCAGCAACGGATCGACCGGATTCATCATTCGGGACATCCGAACCACCGAAGAGGTTGAACCTTGAAGCTCCCGAGCCGTTGTCGCACCTTGTTGTGCTCTGCCCTTACCATCCGCGATCGTTCCAGTGCTCCGGCGCTCATCATCGGCGCAGCACTCGCCATTGCCATTGTGGGTTGCACCCCGACCGCGCAAATCGGCTCAGCCATCGGCGGAAACTCGCGCGGAACCGTCCATTCCGGGCTGACCGAAGGGCCTTCAACCCCAACGGAGACTGCCACGGACGCCACGCCGTCCGCGCAGGCTCCGGCCCGCCGCCAGACCTTGATCCCCGGTTGGGAGGTCGAACTGCCAACCGAAACCCGGGGGACTCCGACGGCTACCGCCAGGTCATCTGCGACGGCAACTGCGTGGGCTACCCCCGCAACCCCCGTCATTTTGCCGCTTGGAACCGGAACCGCCCCCTATCCGCCCGTCACCATGACGGATGCGACTTCCGGGGCGCTGATTTATTACGAGATCAACGGCGGAGCACCGATTCGCTACACCGGCCCGATCCCGGTCGCAATGTCCGAGACGGTAGCTGCGATCGCCGTGGTCATTGGCGGAGGCAGCTACGCGGTAAGCCCCCTCGCGTCCCAAACGTATACGGTTCCGGTGTCGAACAACCCGACCTGGACCCAGATCACGACTCTACCGGCTCAATTACCCAGCCAGGGCGGCCGGATCATTGGGGCGGGCGACGCCAATCTCTATGCGCTCTCCATCGGCGGCGCGTCCCCACAACTCGTGAATTCCATTTACATCGCACCGCAAGGCAATCTCGCCAACTGGCTCAACATCACCAGCCCGGCGCTTTCGCAGAACGGAACCGAGTACCCGACGGCGCTGGGCTCGACGCCGAACGGCACCCTTTTCTTTGCGATCAGCAATGGCGCCGGCGTCTCCGACGTCTTCTACTGGAATGGCTCAACCTCCGCTCCAGCCTGGACCAAAGTGACGGGATGGACAGCATCCTCCGCCTCCGGGATCTACAACTTCACCAACGATTCGGCCGGCTACACCTACTTCTCGCCGGCATGGAGCGGAGATATCTGGCGCAATGACGCGCCAAACTCCGCCAACTTCACCAAACTCTACTCCAACCTCTACGGCCTTACCGGAAGCGGAGTGAGCGGCGGTCTGTATCAAACCTACGTTTGGAATTTGAACGACGGCAAGGGCGACCAGATCTGGTCCTGCGGCGAAGGTGTCCTGATGAATGTGGACCTTGCGTTTTCCCGCGCTACCTCGTACCTCAACACGGCCGGATTCTCAGGCAACTGCTTCGGCCTGGCCAAAGGCACCAACAGCATCATCGCACTGAGAATGGCCAATGCAAACGGCGATTCGCTGAGCCGGATTTCAATCACTAACCGAAGCACAACCGTCATCCCCAGCGTCGACCCCATCACCCCGCAGCACTACCCGTCGTACTTGGATACCAATACGGTCGGCGGGCTGCAGTGGCTGAACGGGACCAACTGGATGCTCAACGACAGCTCTCACGGCATCTTCTATCTGCTGCTGTCACAGGATGACGGAACCACATGGACCGACATCACCAAATCGGGGGCCATCGATTCCTCCTGCACGGGATTCAACGTGTCGAGTGGTTCGACGGCAACCTCGCATTACATCTATGCGCGCTGCCAAAACGGCAGAGTCTACTGGCAGTACGGGCCCATCTAGTGCAACACGGCTCTTCTCTTTGTTTGTCATCCCGTAGGGATCTGCGGTTGCCTTTGTCCCGCTAGCGCTTCAGTCAAGCCGAAACGGCGGCAGAATCTCCAGCACATGCGCCAGCGGCTTGCGTTCGTGATCCATCATCACAGTGGTGCGCCCGAATAACTCGTTCGGCCGCGCCAGCTGCAACGCATCGCAAATCACCGAGTCCGCATCGACCCGGAAAAAGCCGAGCGGGCGGCTGGCGTGCTCGATCGCCTGGCCATGCAGAATCGCTCCGAATGCCTGCGTGCCTTCGAGAATCAGCCGGCGCGGCTCCGGCGCAAATCTGTCCAGGTAGATCGTAATGGCCGCGAACACGACGGGCCGCCCAGTCTGTTCCACTTCCAGCACGATCAGCCGGCGCAGTACGCTTTCGGTCACAACACGCTGCAAAATCCGAAGCCGAAGCGGACGCTGGTGCGCAGCAGTAAGGGTAGGCGTCATATCGCGCCGATGAACCAACAAGGCATGGTAAGGCTCTGGAACTTCCTCTCCATCCACCTCGGAGACGTGTGGCAGCGGCAGGCCTGTGGCTCCGTAGAACTCGTCCATCGGATAGAACAGTCCGTGTTCCATTTCTGCCTGGTCATCCGGTTGGGGCATAGACTGACTCCTCGAAAATCGCCTTAGTGAGACGAGAGAATAGCTGCGGTGTTCAGCCCGGTCAGTTGCGTCCAAACCTCGGGCTGTTCGCGTAGTTTACGGTATAGATCGTCAAGCATCATGCTGTAGGCAAGGCCGTTCGGATGCACATCGAGATTGGATGGATCGTCCAGTGTGGCCAGCAGCGGTCGGGTGTCGACCACCTTGCTGAAGGTGTCCGTCAGGTCCAAAACAGGCAAGCCCAACCCGGAATACACTCCCTGCGCGTCGTGGATGCGATCTGGGCTCAGGTCGCCCGGCTCAACCGCCGGAAAAAGCACCAGGATGACAGGAACGTGCTGACGAGCTGCATTCTCCTGCAAGGCCTGCAGCGTGCCGCGCAGCAACTCGATCCGATAAGGCGCAAGCTTGGTGTGGGTTGCGGTGGCCGAATCGCGCCGATCGACATGGGCCTGCGCGAAGATGCGCCGGATAAAGTCGTACTTCGGATCGATGCCCCGATTAACGATCTGCACCAGTTGCGCGTCCCATTGCTTGTACAGCGACCGCTCGCTCAACTCCACCAGATAAGCGTCAGGATGGTACGGCGGCACATCCACCACTGCCGTATCCAGAGTCTGCGGCAGCGAGTAGCCGGGGCAGGCAAAGCTCATCACCTCAAAGCTCTCGCCGTCGCGTGGAGTCTCGTTCCCGTTCAGCCGCTGTTCCAGCTTTGCTGGCAGAGTATCGGAATTCGGAATGCGATACCCCGTCGCCAGCGAGTCGCCCAGCACCGCAATGCGCCACATATGGGCAGGCTTATCCATAGGCCGATCTGGCCCCACTCTTCCCAGACGATTGGTGCCAATCGCGCCGGTCTGCCAATCCACATTGGCGGCGTAGCGATAGAGACGGAAGTCCCGCGAGGGGACGAACCGCCACGCACGGCTGAGGGTCTTCTTCTGGATGGCGTCGTAGTAGTTTTCATCGTCCGCAAGCGTCATCAGCGAGCGGTTCCGCGCCACAGCAAACAGGGTTGCCGCACGGGCTACGCCGGGCAGGTTGGACAGTGCTGGGATTGCCGCCGCCAGCAGCAACAGCGTAAGCAGTCCGGCCAGCGGAATTCGCAGCTCATTTCCAATGGCGCTCGGTTTAGTTGGAATTGCCATTAGCGGGCCCCCATCCAGTGCGTCATCAGGTACACCCAGCGGTCCAGGCTAGGCGCGGTCCACAGCGACCACAGGAAGGCGATCAGCGAGAAGGTGAATGCGATCCGGAATGCCTGTAGCAACTTCTGCAACCAGCCTTGCGGCTTGCGCGATCCCGGCTTGCGCCCGTTTTCCCAGAGCATCGTAATCAGGAAAATCGCCCCCAGCAAAGCCCAGAAGATGCTGTCCGTGGCTCGGATGCCCCAATTGCCCGTCAGCCAGAATGATTGGTATGCGTGCAGCCCCCACGTCGCAAAGAAGACCGCAATCGTGGCCAAAATCTGGGCCATCAGCGCACCCCTGCCGCGTAGCTGGAAGAAGATCGGGTAGTAGACAATCTTGACCATGAAGTCTTTCCAGTAAATATTCGCGCGACGCCAGAAGTCGGTGAGGCTGCTGGCCAGAAAGTAGTTCCGGTAGGTCTCCGGCAGGTCGTACCCAAACAGATGCAGCACCCCAATCGCGATGTGGTAATGGCCCGAGACCTTGATGTACAGCAGGTAGGTCAGGATAATCGTCGCGATCAGCGCCGGCAGCGTATCCACGCGATCAAGCGTGTAGCGATCGTTGACGTAGAACAGTATGCGAGCCAGCACCAGCTGCACCGTTCCCCGAACGATCCAGTGCAGTCCGCGCTGCGCAATCAGGTGCGTGTCGCGCTGGTAATACGTGCGCCGCATCGTCGCGAAGTCGATGACCGGGAACAGCGTAAAGCAGTAGTTCGGCAGGATAAAGAAGTACGAAAGATACGGCATCAACTTCGGCGGCTCGGCACTATGGGCCAGGTCGTAGAGGTAGATGATCATGCGGAACATGAACAGACTGCCGAAGAGGGCTGGAAACCCTACCGGCAGGCGATGCGTCACGTTGCCGGCAATCAGCGCCGCAAAGATAAGTCCGACGACCAGCCCCCGCCACACGAATGCGATCGGTAGCCGCAGCACGCCGAAGAAGAGGAGCCCGATCCCGACGACCATGCCCACAATCCGGACATCGCCCAGCAGCCAGAAAGCGGCCGCCACCGACACCGCGACCAAAAACATCTCCTTCAGGCGGAGCGGCAACCAATAGTGAATCGCAAAGGCTCCAAACGCAATCCAGACCATCCGTTCAAAGATGAAATTCTCGATCTGATAAACGTGAAACACAGCCAGCAGCAGCACAACCTGCGCCGCCAGCACCAGGAACTTCCGCGTATCGGTCGCCGCGAAACGTTCACGTCCCGTGGGCGCAGACGCGGTAACAGCTTGTGAGATCGCCGCGCTCATGGCGTGCCAAATTCCGCTTGCGATTTTCGTATCAGCGACTGGTAATCGACCTTATTCGACGAGGTGCGCGGAAGCGCCGGAAGATACGTGAAAACATCCGGGTTCATGTAGTTCGGCAGGTTCGCATTGCAGTGCGTCTTCAGCTCGATGATCGACGGCGCCATCTCGGTCTTCGCGACCAAAACCGCGATCACCTTGCAGCCCGCGGTGCGATCCGGCAGCGCAATCACTGCAGCCTCTGCGATTGCCGGATGCCGCAGCAGCCCGCGCTCCACCTCGGCCAGTTCAATGCGGTAGCCATGACGCTTCACCCGGCGATCGCGCCGCCCCACATAGACCAGACCCTCATCCGGCGATTCGCGGACCACGTCTCCGGTGTTGTGCCAGCGAATCCCGTCGCGCAACACGAAGTTCGATTCGTCCTTCTCCCAGTAGCCGCGAAACACGGGCGGCCCGGAGAGATGCAGCAGGCCTTCCTGCCCAGCCGCTGCGGGTAGGCCTTCTTCATCCATCAACAGTGCCTTACAGTGCGATCCGACCTGTCCGATCGGATACGGCTCCAGCCGGCTCTCCGGAATAGGCCGCGGAATCTGCATCGAGGTACACGCATTGGTCTCGGTCGAGCCCCAGAGGTTATACAGCTCGACGTTCGGCAGCAGTTCAGCAAGTCTGCGCAACGCAGGAATCTGGAATGGTTCGCCGGCGAACAGCACCAGCCGCAGCGACGTCATATCAAGCTGCGGCATGTCACCCAGATCGCTCAGCAGCCGCAGGATTGCAGGCGTCGAATACCAGACCGTCAGGCGGCTCTGGGCGATAAAGCGCGCCAGCCCTTTCGGGTCCTTGCCCAGGTCGGTCGGGACCAGGTGAACGCTCGCACCGCGCAGTATCGGCACGAAGAGATCGAACACCGAGATGGCAAAGTGGATCGGCGCATGATTGCCGAAGCGATCCTCTTCGGTCACATCGAACGAGTCCGCGCCCCACGCAACGAAGCTCACCACATTCTCCTGCGTCAGCATCGCGCCTTTAGGTATGCCCGACGACCCCGAAGTATGCAGAATGTAGGCCAGATCGTCCGCCGTCCGCTCCGCCGCATTGGAGACAAGGGGCGCGTGTGCCGCGAGTGATTCAAAGCTCGCGTTATCCACCGGAACGATCGAAGCGACAACGCCCTCAATCAATGCTTTGCG
Source organism: Rhodanobacteraceae bacterium (assembly GCA_025350865.1). Classification (GTDB taxonomy): domain Bacteria; phylum Acidobacteriota; class Terriglobia; order Terriglobales; family Acidobacteriaceae; genus Edaphobacter. Next base: position 481 of record JANXWZ010000107.1, on the reverse strand, counting down.
GGCATCTGCGAACACCAGCCGTACCTGGCAATTAGTCAGGATCTGCGCGATGCGCTCCGGCGGATTCGTCCAGTCCACCGGCACATACGCCGCGCGTGCCTTCATGATGCCGAACAGCAGCGCATACGCCATTACCGACTTCGGCAGCACCAGGCCCACGCGGTCACCCGCAACGATCCCTTGCTCGACCAGGTATCCGCCGATGGCATCGGCCACGCGATTTAGTTCGCTGTAGGTGAGAACCCCGCCATCTGCATCGGCCACGGCCAGCCGTTCCGGAAAGCGGCTCGCGCTCTCTTCCATTCGCGTGCAAAGGTGAGCTCGAGACGACATCGCTCCCCTTAGCCCTTCTTGGTCTGCACGAACGACGCGATGCGGTCGATCGAGTCGAAGTTCTCCGGGCTGGTCTCATAGGCATCGACCTTGATGCCCTGCTTCTCCTCTAGAAACATGACGACGGCCAGCGTGCCATGCGAATCGA
>JANXWZ010000097.1 GCA_025350865.1 Rhodanobacteraceae bacterium | reverse complement strand
CAGTTCGTCGCAGGCGAAGAGGGTCCGGTCGAGATGCGTCTCCGGCTTGATACCGGAGTAATCAGCGTGGGCAAGTATCGCGTGGAGTACGTCTTCGGGCCAGCCGTGCTCGCGGAGGTACGCGACTCCGACGAAGGGGTGCTCCTCCGGAGTGGGGTGGCGCTCGTAGTCGAAGTCGTGGAGCAGGCCGGTGGCGGCGTACTTGGCTGACAGTGCGACTGAGGCTTCGGCATCGAGGCCGAGGCGTTGGGCTTCCCTGCTGCCGTAGGATTCGCAGCAAAAGGATACGCTGAGGGCGTGTTTGCGGAGGCTGTCGCCCTGGGTCCACTCCTGCATCAGGGCGAGTGCGGCTTCACGGGTCATTTCGGGATTCCTCGGATGTTGCGGATTGCAGAGTTTATAGTAGACGCCCTCACCCCGGAACGAGAACAGGCAACGACGAAAGGATATGGTCTATCAGCTGACAGCTTTGGAGCTGACAGCTATGAGCTAACGGCCAAAGACTCGGTGCGACGCTTCGGGGTGGATTTTTAGGGTCGATAGTTCATCTAACGGTTGAACCCGATGTTTACTATCTTGGTTCGACTTGGGGTGGCTTCGGTTATCTTGCCATTATCTTCGGCGATAACCCTTGACTGAACCGATACCCCGGTGTCAATGTAAGCACATCCTTCGTTTCCACGTTATCGGACGCGAGGGCTGCGGACCTTGCTCTGGCCCCCGCTTCCGCTACACACAATATGGCAACAATGATGGCGCCGTTCGGCCAGGCTGAGGCTCAGCGAGAGGTACTTCGCTGCGACCACTGCAAACTTGTGCAATTCCGCACCATCAACCTGATGTGCCGCCGCTGCAAGCACTCACTCGAGATTGAAAAGCCTGCGCCGCTAGCTGCGGTTCTGGCGTTCGTCCCGACGCCTCGCGCCGAAGAAGAGGGTATTCAGGTGGCGACTGCGGTGCGCGATCTGCGCCACGTCCGCAACCTGAGCCAGCGCCAGTTGGCGGCTCGGATGAACGTTCCCCGCACTTATATCTCGAAGATCGAGAATGGCAAGGCGATGCCGACGCTGTCGTCGCTGGACCGGCTTGCACGGGCGTTGGAAGTGGATATCTCGGCCCTGCTGCGAGATGCTCCGACGCGCCACTCCAAGGAGACGTCGGTGCTGATGGCCGATCCGTTCCTGGCGGAGATTGCCGCGTACACGTCGCAACTGGATTCGTTACAGCGGACAATCTTCCTGAACCATGTTCGGGAGTTGGCTGCGGGCCGTCGCCGGTCGGCGTAACAAAGTAGCGGCAAGACCTCTCTCGGGCCGCATCCAGCGATGGATGCGGCCACTCCACCACGCCGATTGGCGCCGGTGCGGTTTTCACCTTCGCTGCTATCTCCCAGACGCCGCACCCTTGTATGCTAGGTGGAGCACCACGAGGCTTTCCTTGCGTTCTGGAATTTCCAACTTGAAATCGATGCCCAAAGGCACACGGCTCGGCGAGTTGCCGGCGGACGAGTTGGCTGTGTATGCCCAGCTCGATCCGGACCGGATTCCGGAGCATGTCGCCATCATTATGGATGGCAACGGCCGGTGGGCGGGCAAGCGCGCGTTGAAGCGGTTTCTGGGGCACCAGCAGGGCGCGGAATGCGTTCAGTTTGTGGTTGAGACGGCGTCCCGGATCGACCTGCCGTGGCTCACGCTGTATGCTTTCTCCATTGAGAACAACCTGCGTCGGCCCAAGAGCGAAGTCAGCTTCCTGATGTCGCTGCTGAAGAACTACCTGATCGGGAATGTGAAGCGGATGAACGATAACAATGTCCGCATGACGTACATTGGGCGCACAAAAGGGCTGCCGGAAGAGATCCAGGAGACGATGCAGTGGGCGTCTGAAGAAACAGCGAAGAATACCGGCACGACGCTGACGCTGGCCTTGAACTACGGGTCGCGAGCGGAGATGGTGGATGCGACGCGCGGGCTGGTGCAGAAGCTGATCGATGAAGCTCACCGCCGCGGCTGTTCGCTGGAAGATATGCTGCAGGTGGACTCGCTGGAAGAGCGGATCGACGAGGCTCAGATCTCGGAGAATCTTTATACGGCGCATATGCCGGACCCTGATCTGGTGATTCGGACGTCGGGCGAGCAGCGGATTTCGAATTTCCTGTTGTGGCAGATTGCTTATTCCGAAATTTTCGTGACTGACCGGCTGTGGCCGGACTTCCGCGGGATTCATCTGCTGGAAGCGATCCAGAACTTCCAGCAACGCGAACGCCGATTTGGCGGGCTCGGCATTGGCACCGATGAGCACCTGGAGGGCAACCAGATTGCGCTGGAGCCTGCGGACCAGGTTGCGGAAGAGATTGAGCACGAGCTGCTGCCGAAGGCGGCTCCGGTGCTGACGCGACGCTGAGGCGACGCCCAACCCGACGCGGAAGACGCCTCGGCTGAGTCAGATGGGTTCCCGGAACAGATGAAGCGAATTGCTACCGCGCTGGTTTTGATTGTAGTCGTGCTGGCGCTTGTGCTGCGCGGCGAAACCTGGATGGTTGCGCTGGCGTGTGCGGTTTTCGCGGGACTGGCCGCCTACGAGTATAGGGCGCTGGCGCACGATCAGGACGTCTACATTCCGCTGTGGTGGCTTCTGGGAGCGACGGCGACAATCTTCTTCTTTACGATTCGACTGCCAGATTTTGAGCTTCCGGTACTGACGCTGGTGACGTTCATCCTGCTGGCCTGGTCCGGGTTCCGGGCACCGATCAACCGCGTGCTTATGGATACGGCGCTAGGGCTTTTCGGGCTGATCTATATTGTGTATCCGCTGACGCTGCTGCCGCTGATCCGCTCCCATGAAGATGGGATCGGGCTGCTGTTCTTCCTGTTTGCGTGTGTGTGGTGCGGGGATATTGTGGCGCTATATGTGGGCAGGAACCTGGGCAAACACAAGATGTCGACGCTGTCGCCGAACAAGACGTGGGAGGGCGCGGCGGGGTCGGTCGCAGGGTCCGTGGTTTGCGGGATGGCGATCTACTACCTGGGTGACTACCTTTCGGGGCGGGGATATACGGCACTGCACATTGGTATTCCGGCGTGGCAGATGGTGTTGCTGGCAATTGTGTTGAACTTTGCGGCGCAGCTTGGCGATCTGATGGAGTCGGCGATCAAGCGTGGGGCGGGAGTGAAGGATTCTGGAACGCTGCTGCCGGGTCACGGCGGGATTCTGGATCGGATCGATGCGCTGCTGCTGGCGGCTCCGGTGCTTTGGTATATTCTGCTGCTGAAGGATTGGCAGGGGCTGTTCCGGTAAATATAACAAGTGGCGTTATATTTATTGGAATGATTGGTACTGAACTCAAAGCGGCGCGGTTAGCAGCACGCTGGACGCAGATTGATGCAGCGGCGCGGCTTGGGGTGACTCAGGCGTATCTGTCGATGGTGGAGCGTGGGGCGCGGGCGGTTTCTGTGGAGTTAGCTGCAAAGGCGGTGGAGGTTTTCGAGATTCCAGCGACATCGCTTCCGCTGTGCCCGTACGAAAGCACGGATTGGGATGAACTGCGTTTCAAACAGGCTCTGGGTTCGCTCGGGTATCCGGGGTTCGCTTATCTGCGCAGCGCGTTCAGGATCAATCCGGCGGAATTTCTTATGCGAGCGCTTGACACCGACGAACTCGATGCTAGGGTGACGGAAGCGTTGCCATGGGTGCCAGCATCCTTTCCGGCACTGAATTGGGATTGGCTGGTCGTGAGCGCGAAGGTCCACGACCGTCAAAACCGGCTTGCGTTTGTGGCGTCGCTTGCACGCGAAATTGCGCGGAGTCGTGGCAATGCAGTCCTGGCTGAGAAACTGGGGAAGCAAGTTGCGGCACTGGAAAAGTCGCGGCTTGCCGCTGAGGATACGCTATGCAGTGAAGCCATCACACAGGCCGAACGCAAGTGGTTGCGGACTCACCGGACACCGTTGGCCGCTCACTGGAACCTACTGGCCGATCTCACTGTAGAGCAGGTTGACTATGCGCCAAACTAAACATCCGCCGGAACCTTGGAACGCCTTCCTGAAGGAGTTGGATGGGTTGGCAGCTAGTCCACTGAGGCTGGATTGCATTGGTGGGTTTGTTGTCACACAACTGTATGGGCTTGATCGAGCGACCGCCGATATCGACGTGATTGAACTTGCGCCCCCGGGCGTTGGGGCGACGGTAGTTTCACAAGCTACGAAGGGCACTCCGCTCGCTCGGAAGCACCACATTTTCCTGGATCGTGTGTCCGTCGCAGCAATTCCCGAGGACTATGAATCGCGCCTGGTCGAAATGTTTCCAGATGCTTATCAGTACCTAAGACTCATGGCGGTCGACCCGTACGATCTAGCATTGTCGAAACTCGAACGAGACAGCAAAAAAGACAGAGACGACGTCCGATTCCTCGGCCGAACCATTCCCCTTGATCTTGAAATCCTTCAAGATCGCTACCGCAAAGAGATGCGCTGGCAGCTTGGTGTGCCGGAGCGTGGGGACCTGAAACTGAAGTTGTGGGTGGAGATGATTGAGGAAGATCGGGCGGGTCAACCTGAGGATTAGCAGGGTTGCTTCGCTAAATAACAAGTGATGTTGTATCTATCGCGATGACAGGTGCTGACGTCAAAGCGGTAGCGCGGCAGCCACCGAATACTGAGATTCTTCGCTTCGCTCAGAATGACCTCGTCCGTGACGCGGTATGTCCAGATCGATTATCCAAGTCCGATGGACGTTGAATCTGCGAAAATAACGAAGTGAAACAGATCGCTATTCTTGGCTCGACTGGCTCTATCGGTACTTCTACCCTTTCTATCTGCGAGCAGTTCCCGGAGCGGTATCGGCCGGTGGCGCTGGCGGCTGGGTCCAACATCGAGGTTGCGTTTGCGCAGGTGAAGCAGTGGCGACCGGAGCTGGTGTCGATGGCTACGGAGGATTCGGCGCAGGCTTTGGCATGGCGGCTGAAGTCGGAAGGCATCAGCGGCGTTGAGGTGGTGTGGGGTACAGCCGGGACGGTGGAGGTTGCAACGCACCCCGGGGTGGAGTTCGTCGTGTCGGCGATTGTGGGCGTCGCAGGGTTGGAGGCCACTTATGCGGCTGTGGAAGCTGGCAAGACGATTGGGCTCGCCAACAAGGAATGCCTGGTGGCGGCGGGCGATTTGATCATCGCGGCTGCTCGCAGGCAGGGCGTGGCGCTGCTGCCGATCGATTCCGAACACAATGCGGTGCATCAGTGCATGCGCGGCGGAGCGGCTAGTGAGGTGAGCCAGGTTTGGCTTACGGCTTCGGGCGGACCGTTTCGGAATACGCCGCTCGAGGACTTCAAGACGATTACGCCGGCGCAGGCGCTGAAGCATCCGACCTGGGTGATGGGGCAGCGGATTACGATTGATTCGGCGACGATGTTGAACAAGGGTCTGGAGATTATCGAGGCTTGCCGCCTTTTTGATTTGCCCTCGTCGCAGGTCAGGGTGACTGTGCATCCGCAGTCGACGGTG
>JANXWZ010000073.1 GCA_025350865.1 Rhodanobacteraceae bacterium | reverse complement strand
GCGCTCACACATCCCCGCAAAGTGTCCCAACCCCGGCGTATCCTGCGCTTCGGTTGACCCTTCAAACAACCACTGCAACCCAACACAAACCCCAAGAAACTCCGCACCCTTAGCCACAGCCTCACGCACAGCCTCAGTAATCCCAAGCTCCTGCAACAACGCAGTAGCCTGAAAATGTCCCACCCCCGGCAGCACAATCTTCGAAGCCGCGCGCACCACATCGGCATCCTGCGTAACCTGCGTCCGCGCACCCAGATATGTCAGCGCCTTCACCACACTCGTAAGGTTCCCCGCCCTATAGTCAATTACCGCAATCATCGACATAACCTCAAGGTGTTCCTGGTAGCTGTTAGCTCAAAGCTGACAGCTCTCACAGCAAGCCTTTCGTACTTGGCAGCATCTCCCGCATGCGTTCATCCCGCGAGCAAGCCCCGCGCATAGCCCGCGCAAACGCCTTGAAGATCGCCTCAATCTTGTGATGGTTCGATCTTCCATACATCGTCTTCACATGCACATTCGCCTTCGCGCCACGCGCAAATCCATCGAAGAAATCCGCCACAAGCTCCGTCTGGAAATCCCCAACCACCGGCACCGTAACCTGGTCATCGACCACATAAGCAACGCGCCCGCTAAGATCCACCGCCGCAACCGCCAGCGTCTCATCCATCGCCATCACAAAGTACCCGGCGCGCATAATGCCCTTCTTATCGCCCAGCGCTTCGAGGAAAGCCTCACCCAGCGCAATGCCCACATCCTCCACCGTGTGGTGCTGATCTACATCCAGGTCGCCCTTGCAATCCAGCTCCAAGTCGAACCCGCCATGCCGCGTAAACAGCTCCAGCATGTGGTCAAAAAACCGTATCCCGGTCGAGACCTTATACGTCCCCTGCCCGTCGATCGTCAGCGTCAAAGCGATCTGTGTCTCCGTCGTATTTCGCTTTACCGTCCCAACTCTTATCTCGTCCACGCAATCTCCTCCAGCGAAGCCTTCAGCGCCGCCAACCCAGTCTCCACCTGCTCCGCAACCCCAATCGTAATCCGCACAAACCCATCGCACCCAGGGTCGGTCGAACGATCCCGCAGCAGCACCCCATTTCGACGCATCGCCTCAACAAGCTCCTTATGCTTAGGCCCAATCTTGATCAACAGAAAGTTCGCCGCACTAGGAAAATACGCAACCCCCAGCGCATCCAAACCAGCCGCCATCTTCTCGCGTCCACTCCGAACCTGCTCCACATACCAGTCCAGATACTCGGTATCTTCCATCGCCGCCATCAGGCAATCCAGCGCCACGCCATTGACGTTATATGGTGAGCAAACCTTCCGCATGTGCGCGATCAGCTCCGCATCGCCAGCCAACATCCCGATACGCAGATTCGCCAACCCATAGGCCTTCGAGAACGTACGGCCCACAACCAAATTCGGTACCGTCCCAACATCGCTGAGCGTCGTTTCGCCATGGAAATGGAAGTAAGCTTCATCCACAAACAGCACTGCATCCGGCGCAGCCGCAGCAATGTGTAACAGTGCCTGTCGCGGCACAACCGCACCCGTCGGATTATTCGGCGAAGCGATCATGATCAGCTTCGTCTTCGGCGTAATCGCCGCCAGAAACCGCTCCAGCGGAAACTCCATGGACTCATCCGACTGCACACGCCGGAGCCCCCCCGGAGCCATCAACCCGACGTTGACGTCATACATGAAGAACGTCGGCGTCCAGATCAGCGCCTCATCCTCCGCATCCAGAAACGTCGTGCAGCAGATGTGAATCGCTTCATCCACGCCATTGGTCAGCAACACCTGGTCTGCCTGCAATCCGAGATGCGCAGCCACGGCAACCTCCACTGGCCCACGCTCCGGATACTTCGTCAGACCCTCAGCGGTAATCGCTTTGATCCGATCCATCACACGCGGCGAAGGCGCAAACGTGTTCTCGTTGAAATCCAGCCGTAGTGCATCCCGCCCAGCCAACGGCGGATGGTACTCCGGCATCGCCAACACGGCCTTGCGCGGCATCGGCCCCATATTGTCGTCATCCTTCCGCGCAGCGGGAGGCCCTGCTTTTGTTTCTCCAGTCATCGCACCCTCCCCAGCTTCACGCGAACACTCGCCGCATGACCAACAAGACCCTCGGCTTCAGCCAGCGTAATCGCATGCGGTCCCAGCACCTGCAGACCCTTCTTCGTGTATTGCTGCACCGTAATCACCTTCAAAAAATCCATCACGCTCAATCCGCCGCGCACCCGGCCGGCGCGTCCCGTAGGCAGCACATGGTTCGGGCCGGAAACATAGTCTCCCATCGACTGCGGAGAAAACCGCCCCACAAACACTGATCCCGCATTCTGCACCCAGGTCACATCGGTCGCCGCGTCCACGCTCAAATGTTCAAGTGCTAATCGATTCGCGAGCTCCCGAGCTTCTGTAACCGTTCGTGTTACAAATACCGCACCCTGCGCTGCAAGCGACTGCTTGGCCAACACATTCTGCTTCGCCTGCAGCTTCACTTCCTTCACCACTGCCGCGCCTAACTCCGCGTTCGCAGTAATCAACACAGCAAGCGCCTCCGGATCATGCTCCGCCTGCGCGACCAGATCTGCCGCGATCCCACCAGCATCGCCAGTCTCGCTGCATACGCCAATCTCCGTCGGCCCCGCCGGCATATCGATCCCGCATTCATGCGAGACCATCACCTTTGCTGCAGTCACAAACAAATTCCCCGGCCCAACGATCTTCTCCACCCGCTCGATCGTCGCCGTACCAACCGCCATCGCAGCAATCGCCTGCGCTCCACCCATCCGGTAGAACTCCGTAACACCCGCCAACCACGCGGCTGCCAGCGTCTCCTTCGCAGGCTTAGGCGAACACACCACAATCCTCGGAACTCCCGCAACCTGCGCCGGTGTCACCGTCATCAGCAGCGTGCTTGGCAGCGGATAGCGCCCGCCGGGAACATAGCAACCCACACTCGCTAGCGGTCGTACAATCTGCCCGGTCTTCAAGCCGTTATCTTCCAGTGTCCATTCGCCCGGCTTCTGAGCCTCAGCAAAGCGGCGAATATTCCCCTGCGCAACCAGCATCGCCTGCTGCAACTCAGGCGCAGTAGTCTCCCACGCCGTCTGCATCTCCTCCCGAGAGACCAGCAACGACGCACCCTTCGCCAATTGATCGAACTTGGTTGCGTATTCCAGGACAGCCTTATCGCCGAGCTTTCGAACATCCGCAAGAATCTTCGAGACCACGCCTTCAACCTTCGCCGTCGACACAGCGCCGCGGCGTTCGATAGATGCGATCAACTCCGCCGCGGCCTTCGCCGTCCTGCCGTAGGTCTTTACGATTCTCACAAAACAACCTTGCTCAGCGGATACTCCACAATCCCCGTAGCGCCCGCAGCCTTCAACCTCGGAATCACATCCCGCACTTCGCTCTCATTCAGAATCGTATTCAACGCAAATCCCTCGCCGTTGGAAAGCTGCGACACTGTGGGCGAGTTCAACGCCGGCAACTGATCCTTCACCTTTTCCATCAACTCAGTTGCCACATTCAGCATCAGGCCAACGCGACCCTGAGCCGTGATGGCCGCATTCAGCATTAGCGAAATGTTGTTGATCTTCTCGCGCTTCCAGGCATCTGCATACGCCGCCTTGTTCGCGATCAACTGCGTCTCCGACTCCATCAGAGTCTCAATAATCCGCAGGCGATTCGCCTTCAACGACGACCCTGTCTCCGTCACTTCAACAATCGCATCCGCGAGCGTTGGCGGCTTCACTTCCGTCGCGCCCCAGCTAAACTCCACCGTCACCGGAATGTTCTTCGAAGCAAAATACCGCTTCGTAAACTCAACCAACTCAGTAGCAATAATCTTCCCCGCCAGGTCTTCCGGCTTCTGGAACGGAGAATCTTCCGGCACCGCCAGAACCCACTTCACCGTCCCGCGGCTGACCTTCGAATAGGTGAGGGAAGTGATGCGCTCGACATCACTCTGGTTCTCGAGAACCCAGTCGTTGCCGGTCAGGCCAGCATCCAGCGCCCCATGCTCCACGTAACGCGCCATCTCCTGCGCCCGAACCAGCATGCACTCAATCTCAACGTCGTCGATCTGCGGGAAGTAGCTCCGGCCATTTGCAAAAATCCGCCAGCCCGCCCGCTCGAATAGCGCAATCGTTGCGTCCTGCAAACTGCCCTTCGGAATTCCTAACTTCAACTTATTTGCCACTGTCTTCTCCTATCGAAATCGGCTTTGTAAAGCAGCTCACCGTGCCCTCGTGGCACACCAGTCCATCGCCTTCCACTTCCACGCGAAACAGGAGCGCATCGTTATCGCAATCGGTCGCTGCCGTCACAATCTTCAGCCGATTGCCGCTCGTCTCGCCTTTTATCCAAAGCTTGCTGCGGCTCCGGCTCCAGAACGTCACATAGCCTGTCTCCAACGACATCCGATAGCTCTCGTCGTTCAGAAACCCCAGCATCAGCATCTCTCCGGTCTTCACATCCTGCACGATCCCCGGTACCAGTCCATCCGTCTTTGTAAAGTCGATCGTCACGCCGTTCATTTCTGCTCCTTCAGTTCTCACAGCACATAAAAAGGCCCGCTCGCGTTGTGCGCGTTGGCGGGCCTTTTCGAATCCTGATATGCGTCGTTTAGTTCACCGCACCGGACACAGCCGCCAACACGCTTGTCGCATGATGATGATGGTGACCGCGATGGTGGATGGAATTCCGCATCTCCTCAAGGCTAGCCGCGACCCCCGGCAAAGTCAAATTGCAATTCTGCAAACACTTTCGTTAACGACAACTGGCCCCCGCATCGGATACCCTCTCAATCCGTAGCTCAATCTGCACAAGTTCCACTCCAGGAGAACACCTTCCATGCGCCTGATCCATCGCTTCGCCCTCGCCATCTGCATGCTCGCCTTCGCGGCGGCACCCGCTCACAACATCGCATCGGCGCAAGCCGCCAAGCCTGCCGCCAAGTCTGCAGCAAAACCTGCTGCCGCCGCTGCCGTCGCACCGGCCACGCTGCTTGACATCAACACGGCCACCGCCGCCCAACTCTCCGCCCTGCCCGGCATCGGCACGGCATATTCGGCCAAGATCATTGCCGGCCGCCCCTACACTGCCAAGACTCAGCTCACCCAGAAGGGCATCATTCCCGATGCAACCTACTCCAAGATCAAGGACGTGATCATCGCCAAGCAATCCGCCAAAAAGTAATTTGCCGTGCTTTGGGGGCAGGGTATGGACGGGCTCGAAGTCTGGTAGCCTCCTCACATCATGGCGTAGTGCCGTTCCTTCTCCGAGGAGAAACCAATGCGAATCCCTAACCGCCCCTGCCTAATAGTCATACCCTTTGGCTTGGCCGCGCTCTCCGATTGTCCTGCTGCTGGGGCCCGGAGCAGAAATGGCCCATCGCTCTATCCACCACCCAGCCCGATGTCCCGGCCCTCTGCCAATCCCAACCACCGTCTCAACATCAATATCGCCTCCGTCCCCGCGCTCAGGTCCCTGCCCACGGTTACCAACGCCGACGTCGATCGCATCGTCAAGGGCCGTCCCTACTCCGCAACTGTCCATTTCAAAGAGCGGGGCATCCTGTCCCCGTCCACCTACGCGATGATCGAAGACATGATCACCACTGGCTCCCTCGATTCGAAATAACTTGTGAATGCACAGGGGGAACCTTCCCGAATACCCATTTCGTCCCGGTTTTCCTGATACGCCTTGCGAGGTTGAATCGGTTAGAGTATTCCATGAGGCCATTTCTATGCAAGCTAAGCCAGCGCCGGGAGAACGATGACCACTCAACGGTCCGTAGATACATCCCCACTGAAGATCGGCTTCACCAAACGAGCCTCCGGCTTCGCGGCCCTCAGCGTCCTGCTCCTCACTCTCCCCGGCTGCCAAAGCATCACCGGAAATGCCAACGTAGCGGAGTTGCGCATCGTTGACGCTTCGCCGGATGCGCCCGGTCTGGACGTCTATCAGGGCACTAATGTGCTCGCATACAACCTCGGCCTCGGCACCATCACGTCGTATGTCACGACGACCCCCGGCACCTACGGCATCATCGCCAACGCCGCCGGCACCAAGCAGCAATTGGTCGCCACCCAGGCGACGCTGTTCAACGGCGGCCAGTACACCGTACTCATCGGAAACTACGTCAACAGCCTTCACCAGGTCGTCCTGAAGGACCAAAGCACACCAGCTCCCTCCGGCCAGATCAACGTGCGCTTTGTCGATCAAACCACCCGCGCCGGTGCGCTCGACCTCTACCTCGTCCCCTCGGGCTCGACCCTCGCCACCATCAGGCCGGTGATGACCAACATCACGTTCAACGTAAACTCAGGCTACTTCAATGTCCCCACCGGAACCTATACGCTCGTCGCCCTGCCCACCGGCACAGTCCCCACCGCGACCACCATCTCGCTCTACACCGGCACGTCGGTCACCTACTCCAGCGGAGCCGCCCGCACCTTCATCCTCGTCGACCAGCAACTCATCACGACCCCCGGCCTGCAGGTCGTCATCGGCGACGACTACGACTCACCTACCGCAACCATATAACCTCCCCCGAGGTCATTCTGAGCAAAGCGAAGAATCTCAGTAGTTCGCTCTTGCCTTCATCCGCTCCTTTTCCTTTAACTCTTGGCCGTTGCTTCCTTGCCCGCAGACCCAAGACTCCCGCAAAAGTCGCGATTCCCCACGAAAATATACTTCTCCCCAAAACCGCAACATGGCTCGAACCCTTGTGTCTACTCCACCGTGCGCGGTAGCCCGCGGCAAGCAGAAAGACACAAGGAGAATCACCATGTAGCTCTACCATCTCGCCCTCTCAACCTCCCTCATCCTCGCCCCCGCGGCCATCTTCGCTCAGACCGCAACCACCAAGCCTCCCGTCACCGGCCAGACCATTCAGGAGCGCAAGGTCGACCAGCAGAAGCGTATCGCCTCCGGCGTCAAGGATGGCCAACTTACCGCCGGCGAAACAACCAAGCTTGAGCATCAGGAAGCAGGCATCAACAAGGAAGAGAAGGGCATGCGCGCCCAGGACAACGGCCACCTCACCAAGGCCGACAAGGCCCTCCTCACCAAGCAGCAAAACCAGGAATCCAAGCGCATCTACGCCGACAAGCACAACGCCCGCAAGCGCTAACTTCTCTTCCCAGAACGCACCAAGGGCCGCCTCATCCATCGAGGCGGCCTCCAACTCCGAGGTCATTCTGAGCAAAGCGAAGAATCTCTGTACTTCGCCTTCCTCTGCGAACCTTTGCGCCTTCCTCCGCGCACTTTGCATTAAATCCTCGCTCTGGCCCTTGCTACTTCATCTCCAGCAGCGCGGCCATCGTCTCAATCCCATCCCACAAATTCTTCAGCCGCAGATTCTCATTAGCCGCGTGTTGATTGTCGTCATGGTTTGCAATCGGGACCGAAATCGTAGGCGATCCTGAAGCTCTCTCCATCGCATCCAGCGGCACCGTTCCGCCGGAAGTCGGCAGCAGCACAGTCTTGCCCCGGGCGCTCTCGACGGTAGCAATCACCTCCGCCGCAATCGGCAGGTCCATCGGTGTCCGCGACGCATTCTCGCCTTCCTTCAACTCCACCCGAGCCACCTTTGCATGGCTCAGCCGCTCCTCGCGCGTCGGCTCTTCGCTGGTGACAAAATAACCCTGTGATTTGATGTAATCCTGTACTCGATGCTGCTGCACACTGGCGTCGATCCCCACCACCAGCCGCAGGTCCAGATTCGCCATCGCAGTCGCAACGATCGTGTTTGTCGCATGGCTTCCAGTCTGCCCTGCAGCAATCCCGGCGACCTCCAGCGAGGGCTGATTGATCAGCTCCAGCAATGGCTTCCCCCCGCCCATCGTCGCGCCGATCCCGAACTCCTTCTTCAACATCTCGTCGTTGCGCGGAGCGGCTTTCAACGCAGCCAACTCTCGCGCCCCAAGCGGCTTGATCCCGTCGTAGAAGTGGGGAATCGTCACCCGGCCATCCGCGTCCTTCATGCTGGCCAGCAACTGCGCCATCATCATCGCTGGGTTCGGAGCCCAGTTGCCATAATGTCCGCTATGCAGCCCGCGATCCGGCCCATAGACCGTGATCTGCACATGCGCATCGCCTCGTGCGCCAAACGTCAGCAACTGCTGCCGCGTCTGGTCCACCGGCCCATCGCACACCAGCCACACATCGCCGCCAATGATGTCCTTATGCGCATCCAGAATCTGCTCCAGGTGCGCGGACCCCGCCTCTTCCTCGCCCTCCCAGATGAAGCGGATGTTGGCCTTCAGCGGCATCTTTGCCGCCTGCAGCGCGCTCAACGCAGTAAGCTGCGCAAAAATCGTAGCCTTGTCGTCGCCGGTCCCACGCCCATAGACACGCTGCTCGCCGTCGACCGTCTTCACCTCCGGTTTGAACGGATCGCCGTTGGCCCACTCCGATGCCGTCACCGGCTGGCCGTCATAGTGCGCGTAGAAGACAAAGGTATGCGTAGCGCCCGGCGTCTTGATCTCGCCATACACCACCGGAGGCGTGGCCGCAGGCAAACCAGGCGCGGTCAAAAGCTGCGTTGCAACGCCACGCTGCTTCAACTGCGCAATCAGGAAGTCTGCATTCCGCTTTAACCCTGCAGGATCAGCCGCCACATTCGGAAGCGCCACAAACTCCTGAAAGCCCTTCAGCAACTCCGCCTGCCGAGGAGTCGTATACTCCCGCGCCACGGTCCCAGCCGCATTCTGCCCCATCGCCGAACCGCACACTGCCGCCGTAACCGCCACCGTCACCACACGCAATAGCTTCATCCCGCAAACCTATCACAACAGCAAAGGCCACCTCATCCGTCGAGGTGGCCTTTGCTGTCTACTACCAACTATCAACTACCAACTGCACTTAGTACCGATAAATCTCCGCCTTGTACGGCCCCTCAACCTGCACGCCCAGGTACTTCGCCTGCTTGTCCGAGAGCGTCGTCAGCTTCACGCCGATCTTCTCCAGGTGCAGCCGTGCAACCTCTTCGTCGAGCTTCTTCGGCAGAATGTAAATCCCAACCTTGTACTCGTCCTTTTTGGCCCACAGATCAAGCTGCGCCAGCGTCTGGTTCGAGAAGCTCGCCGACATCACAAAGCTCGGGTGGCCGGTAGCACAACCCAGATTCACCAACCGTCCTTCGGCCAGGATGAAGATCGAGTTGCCATTCTCAAACGTGTACTTGTCCACCTGCGGCTTGATGTTCAACCGCGTGGCGCCCGAAGCATTTAGCGGCTCCATCTGGATCTCGTTGTCGAAGTGGCCGATGTTGCACACGATCGCCTGATCCTTCATCAACTTCATGTGCTCGAGCGTGATGATGTCCACGTTACCCGTGCAGGTTACGTAGATATCGCCGCGTCCCAGCGTCTCCTCGATCGTCGTGACTTCGTAGCCTTCAATCGCCGCCTGCAGTGCATTGATCGGATCGATCTCCGTCACAATCACGCGAGCGCCAAGCCCGCGCAGCGAAGCCGCGGAGCCCTTGCCCACATCGCCAAAGCCACAGACCACAGCAACCTTGCCCGCAATCATGACGTCGGTCGCACGCTTGATTCCGTCAACCAGCGACTCACGGCAGCCGTACAGGTTGTCGAACTTTGACTTCGTCACCGAGTCATTCACATTGATCGCCGGCACCAGCAACGTTCCCGCGTGCATCATGTGGTACAGACGGTGGACGCCCGTCGTGGTCTCTTCCGAAACCCCGCGCCACTCTGCGGCAACATCTGTCCAGCGCGTCGGGTAGTGCGCATGAACCTTCTTCAACAGGTCCTTGATCACGCCCTCTTCCTGCGAGCCGGAAGGCGAATTGACCCAGGTATCGCCAGCTTCCATCTGGAAGCCCTTATGGATAATCAGCGTCACGTCGCCGCCGTCGTCGATCACCAGCTGCGGTCCAAGCAAACCGCCCTTGCCGTCAGGGAACGACAGAGCCTCATTCGTACACCACCAGAACTCTTCCAGAGTCTCGCCCTTCCACGCGAACACCGGCACACCAGCCGCCGCGATCGCTGCTGCCGCGTGGTCCTGGGTCGAGAAGATATTGCAGCTCGCCCAGCGAACATCCGCTCCGAGATCGACCATCGTCTCGATCAGCACAGCAGTCTGGATCGTCATGTGCAGCGATCCGGTGACGCGAACGCCGGCCAGCGGCTTGTTCACGGCATACTTGCGCCGAATCGACATCAAACCTGGCATCTCCTGCTCGGCGATCTCGATCTCCTTGCGCCCAAACTCCGCCAGCGAAATATCCGCTACCTTGTATTCCGCCGCAACCTGTCCAATCACTGCTGTCGCCATCGAAAATCCCTCTATTTGCTGAATTTCTAACTGCTCAAGGATATCACTCACGGTCCCGGCTCTTCGGGGTAGACTTCATCCCATGGAAGACTTGCGAACCGTTCTAAACGCCGGCGCAGAAGACCATCACTGCCACGATCACGCCCACTTTACGGAAACGTGCGAATCCTGCGGTCGCGCCCGAGCCGCCTTTCTGCCGTACCAAAACGTGGCAGCGCATCCTGAGCCAGCTTCACGATCCTTCCAGACCAACCTCGGACCAGCCTTTGTCGCTCCGGCGATCTCGCCCCAGGATCAGATGAAAATGCCCGTCACCTCCGGGGTGATCGAAGGCATCATCGATACCTTGTTCGGCAAGTAATGCTGCCCTTGGCAAAAAAGAAAAGGGAATCCACGAAATTATCCGTTGAATAAGCCAGCAACACAGCAACACATGCAGGTGAACCTCCCCATGCGAATCACACGTCTGTCTTATCTGGCCCTGGTGGCCATTACGTTTGCGCCCGTCGCGCAGGCCGCCCCGATCCAACCTCTACCCGTCAAGATCGATCGCAGCGCCTCACGCCAGATCGACTTCTTCAACGCCACCTCGAACCAAAACCAAATGTTCCTCGGCGACGGCAGCAGTATCCACTCCATGTCCACGCTCTACCGCAGCGCACGCACGGACGCCAGGTTCCTGTCCGGAACCCACACGCTATCGCCATTTCTACGATCCGGATCAGTCAACCTGAGCAACGTGACCGACACCCCAACCCCAATCGCCGGAGCCGCCATCCCTGCTTCTCCTCGGCACAGCATCCTGGGCCTCGCAATCCTGGCTCGCCGCCGACTCCGCACCACCCACTAGTCCAAGTCACCAGTCAGACAGCCTGTCATCCTCGGCGCAGCGAAGGACCCCGAAACCGCCCGGCCTCCCCCAACGTTCCGAACCTTTTTCGCCGACAAGTCCGCCGGACTACCCACTAAGGCGCAAGCGGCTTCAGGTCAACCGTCTTCCCGGTCCGCGCCGATTGCCGCGCCGCATGCAAAATCTGCATCACGATCAGATTCGTGGGCAGCGATGAAAGATCGTTCTCTGGCTTCACCGTCCCGCGCAAGACCCCCGCCAGATACTCCAGCGAGTTCCTGTGCCCCTCCGCCAACGGCGGCGCCGTCATCACCGACTCCGCGGCCTCACCTTTATAACGAACCCGCAGCTTATCTCCGGCAACCGTAATCGCATACCCGTTCACGCCGTACACTTCCATATCCTTCCGCGCAAAGCTCCAGTCCCACGACGGCATCAGCACCGCCTGCGTCTTCGGATAGCGCACGATCACCGTCGCATCGTCATCCACCCTCGGGTAGATCTCCGGTTTATCCGTCTGCATCACCGCCGTCACGCTCAGCGGTGTCGCACCGTGCATCAACACCGTCATCAGGTCTGCGCCATAGCAGCCAAAGTCGAACAGTGCCCCCGCCCCATCCTGTACCGGATCGGTCAGCCACGGTAGCCACTCCGGCCCCACGCCAATCTCCTTCGGTCCCTCATGCCCGTCGTGGACGACCACCTTGCGGATCTCACCCAGCTTGCCCTGCGCCACCTCCCGCAGAGCCTCATCATTGCTCGCATACCACGTGGTCTCGTAGTTCACCAGAACCTGCACATGGTGTTCCCGGGCGGCCGCACGGATAGCCAGCGCATCCTCGAGCGTCGTCGAAAGCGGCTTCTCCACCATCGACGAAACACCATGCCGCGCCGCCTCTTCGATCACCTTGCGATGATCTTTGATCGTCGAGTACACCAGCACCGCATCCGGATGCAGCTTATCCAGCATCCCGCTAAGGTCGTTGTAAAACAGGCTCTGTTCCAGGTGATAGTGGTCTGCATACTGCTTCGACAGCGCCGCATCCGCCTCCACAATCGCCACCAGTTGAACGTCCTTGCTCTGCGGCAGCGCGCTCAGCAGCCCTTTGACATGTCCATGCACAAGCCCAACAATCGCCACCCGCACAGGCTTTGCCGTTCCCTGCGCAGTAGCCTCTGAAACCATTACCAGCGATGAAATTGCCACGGCGAAAAACAGGAGTCTAGTCGACATAGCAATTGAGTCTACTCCACCCCGGCCAGCACGTTCGCGAACACATCCGCATCCACGTTACCGCCGCACAGCGTCACGCCGACCCGCTTGCCGCGCATCGCCTCCCGCTCCTGCAACATACCCGCCGTCGACGCGCCCCCCGCCCCTTCGGCCACGTTATGCGTGCAAGCAAACAGGGTCCGCATCGCCTCAGCCACCTCCGCCTCGCTCACCGAGACCATCCGCTCCACTCCGGCAATCATCACGTCCAGCGGCTCCTGCAACGGCACCCGGCAAGCCAACCCGTCCGCCAGAACCGTAGTCACCGGATGGTCCACGACGCGCCCTGCCTCAAACGAAAGCCGATACGCCGGAGCCCCCGACGACACCACACCCACTACCTTCGTCTTCAGTCCCAGCGCATCCCGGGCCGCCACCATCGCGCAAACCCCAGACCCCATCCCCACCGGAACGTATACAGTATCCAATTCCGGCACACCGCGCAGAAACTCCAGGCAATACGTCGCCACTCCCAGCACAATCGGCGCGTTGTAGCTCGGAACCATCAGCAGTCCGCGTTCAGCCCCCAGCGCCTGCGCAAACTCATACGCCGCCTGAAAGTCCGTACCATGCTCGATCAACTCGACCCCCAGCGCCCGCATAGCCGCATTCTTCTCGCGGCTGTTGCCATGCGGAACCACAATGGTCGCCGGAAGCCCCGTCATCTTCGCCGCAAAGCCGACCGACTGCCCATGATTCCCACGCGTCGCGGCAACCACCCCGCGCAGTTCCGGCTGCTCGCGCTTCAGCTTGTCGAAGAGAACAATCCCACCGCGAATCTTGAACGCCCCCACCCGCGTGTGGTTCTCGTGCTTCACCCAGACTTCGGTGCCCGCAACCTGATCCAGCAAAGGCCAGTTGAACTGCGGCGTAGGCGGCATGTGCTGGTAAACAAGCGCAGCAGCGACTTCAATCTCACTCAGCGAAGGCAATGTCGAACTCATCCCACCATGCTAACGGAGAAACAAATCTGTGCCCCATTCATCGCGCCGTTATCTCATGCGATGAGTGGGACCCGCCAACTTCTTTCCCGCTCCGCACAAAACACAAAGCCGCCCCAACCACAGCAACCCCGCCCATCACCAGCAGCCCAGCCGAATACCCCTGCGTCGCATCCTTCAGCCGGCCCGTCACATACGGTCCGATGAACCCGCCGAACGCGCCGATCGTCGTAATCATCGCCACGCCCCCGGCCGCCGCCGCGCCTTGCAACTGCCGTGTAGCCCACGCCCAGAACGGGCCCGTCATGCTCCACAATCCCATCGCGACCACACAGAACGCAAACAGCGCCATCACCACGCTGTGCGACATCGCCGCCCACGCAAAGCCCACGGCGGCCGTCGTCAGGCAGCCCGCCACATGCCACTTGCGCTCATTCCAGCGGTCAGAACTCCACCCCACCACCACCGTCGAGATCGCCGCCAGCAGGTAGGGCACTGTCGAGTAACGTGCAATCAGGCTCGAATCTCCCTTCGCTCCCTGCAGGCTGTTCAGGATCAGTGGCATCCACAGATTCACCATGTAGACCCCGATCTGGAGCACGATATACACGCCCGACAACAGCCACACCGCCGGCAGCTTGAACGCATCGCCCAGCGAGTGGTGCTCAGTCGCGCCATACCGCTCGCGATCCCGCTTCAGTTCCCCCACCAGCCAGGTCTTCTCTTCAGCAGAAAGCCATCCGGCATTCTCCGGTCCATCGTGCAGCACCCAAAGCACCGAGATCCCAATCAGCACGGTCGGGATGCCCTCGGCCACAAACACCCACTGCCAGCCCGCCAGCCCGGCCACGCCATCCAGCTTCAATAGCGCGCTGGAGAGCGGTCCGCCCACCACTCCAGCGAGCGAAGTGGCCGTCATAAACTTCGCCACCGCCTTCGCTCGCTCATGTGATGGGAACCAGTACGTCAGGTACAGCAGCATTCCCGGCACGAACCCCGCTTCGCCCACCCCCAGCAGAAACCGCATCCAGTAAAACGAAACCGGCGACGACACAAACATCATGCAAGCCGCGATAATCCCCCACGAGATCATGATCCGCGCAATCCACAACCGGCTCCCGACCACCCGCAACATCAGGCTGCTCGGCAGGTCGAACAGCGCATACCCAAGGAAGAAGATTCCCGCGCCCGTCCCATAAACCGTATCCGTAAAGTGGAGCGCCCGCTTCATATCCATCGCGGCGAACCCTACGTTCACCCGGTCGATATAAGCCACAATATACAGCACAAACAGGTAGGGAATCAGCCGCCGCGTAATCCGGCGATAAACCTCGCGCTCGTCCAATGAAGTCCTCTGCGCCCTTCGCGTAACCTCCGCGACCGTTGCGTTCTTCTTTAGCTCTTACGCACTATGCTCTGGCGGAATCACCTGAACCTTACGCGAAGTTCTAAACGACTGCCAACCCGCCACCACCATAATCAGAAGAAACCCGCCAAACCCCGCCGCGATCCCCAGCACGGCTACGACACCAAGCACGATCACCCACAGCGGCGTAGGCGCACCCTGCGCCCCCACAAACGCCACGGTTCCCACCACGCCCAGCAGAAAGAGTGATCCAATCAGCACCGCAAGGCTCACCATCAGCCACGGCTTGTAAGCCTTCCCAATCGAATCGCTCAACCTAACCCGCCCTTTCGTTTTCCAGCAAAGTCCGCTTCCGCTCCACACCCCAACGATACCCTGTCAGCGACCCATCCTTGCCCACCACCCGATGGCAAGGCACCACCACCGCCACCGGGTTCGCCCCGCAAGCCCCCGCGACCGCCCGTACAGACTTCGGACTCCCAATCGCCGCCGCAACATCGGAATACGTGCGAGTCTCCCCGCGTGGGATCGCCTGCAGCGCCCGCCACACCCTCTGCTGAAACGCCGTCCCCCGCACGTCCAGTGGCAGTGCAATCGCCGAAGGATGCTCGCGCAGCCCCTCCACAATCGCCTCCACCGCATAGCTCAGTTCGCGATCCATCTGCTTCAACTCCGCCTTCGGAAATTTTGCTTGTAGCTCGGAAACCAGCACCTCTTCAGAATCCCCGAACGAAATCGAGCAAACCCCCCGGTCCGTCGCTCCCACCGCCATCCAACCCAGCGGCGAATCAGCCACGGTATAGCGAATCCGCATCCCCGCGCCGCCCGCCTTCAACGTCGTCGGCGTCATCCCAAGCGCTGCGTCCGACCCCTCGTACAGCCGGCTGCTCGATCCAAACCCCGCGTCGTAGATCGCATCCGTAATCCTGGCCTTCGGCTCGCGAACCTTCGCCTTGAACGCCGCAATCCGCTGCGCCCGCCCATACTCTCCCGGCGAAACCCCCAGCACCCGCTTGAAGCCGCGCAGGATCGTAAACTTCCCCACGCCCGTAGCCTTCGCCAGGTCCTTCAGCCGCGTCTTCTCGCCCTTATGCTGCTCCAGGTATTCGGTCACCACCGCAATCGCCCCGGCCTGCGGGTCCTGCTTCGGAGCCACCGAGTCCGGCTCGCAACGCAGGCACGCCCGATAGCCCGCCGCCTGTGCCGCCACCGGCGTCGGAAAGAACGTGACGTTCTTGCGATCCGGCCGCCGGCTCGGGCAACTCGGCTTGCAATAAATCTTCGTCGACTTCACGGCGTAGTAGAACTGCCCATCCGCCCGCGCGTCGCGTTCCAGCACCTGTTGCCACGCCTTGCCCGGAAACAGGCTCGGCACCGTTGATTTCGTTTTCGCTGTCATCGTCATACAAAGTATCTTCTTCCGCGGCCAACAATGCCACACTCCGGTAATTGCGCCCGAACTTTCATCCTGTATGCCCATCGGTAAATCGCACCCGCATTTCCGATCGTTCTGAATGGCAGCTATCCCGCTTACGTCCGAGCAACTTGCCCCTCCCATGCCTCGCGTTTCCGCAAAGCAGAAGCTCGTCCATCTCCAGATCCTCCGTGCGATCGCCGCCTCGCTGGTCGTCATTGACCACGCCATCGGCTCGTTGGAGTTTCGACACCTCTACTTGGGCTTTCCCCGGCACTCCGCAGATTTCCTCGGAGAACTTGGAGTATGTGCCTTCTTCGTCCTCTCCGGACTTATCATGGTCCGGCAAAGCAGCGACCGCTTCGGTGACCCGCGCAGTCCAATCCTCTTCCTCTACCACCGCATCCTGCGCATCGTTCCGCTCTACTGGATGGCGACTTTGCTCATGTTTCAGAGTCGCCGCTCCTGGCACATTCCCACTCCACACGCCCGAGCGCAGATATTATTGTCCCTCTTTTTCATCCCCGACTACTACGCGAGCGACTATCGACTCAGCCCCATTCTTAGTCAGGGTTGGACCCTCAACTACGAGATCAGCTTCTATGCGCTCTTTGCGGTCACGCTTCTGCTACCCATCCGATATGGAATCGGCCTGCTCATCGGCGTTCTATCCTTCGCCATCACCATCGGCCACAACTATCCGCTGTACGGCGTCGCTAACTTCTACACCGACGACATCATCGGCCTCTTTGCGGCCGGCGCCCTCATCGGATTCCTGGAAACCAGAGTCAGGCGCCTGCCGAAGTTCGACTTGCCCGTATCGCCCGCGCTGCTGCTCGCTCTCCCAGCCGTCTGGTTACTGTTCGGCACGACCGTACCGCAGGAAACGGCGCCATGGTCGGCAACTAAGTACACCTTTAGCATCGCAGTCGTTGCACTTTGCACCCTGACCGTAAACGTCCGTCCCGGGTGGCTCGACCGCACCCTCTCCCTGCTTGGCGACGCGTCTTACAGCACCTACCTCTTCCACCTCTGGGCTTACGACTGGACCATCGGCCTCGTCCTCCGCATCTATGCCCGGCTGCACCACACCCCCACCTCGGACGTCGCGTTTATCGCCGCCGCCGTAGTCGCGGCCAATCTCCTCGGCCTGGCAGTTCACCTCGCAATCGAACGCCCAATCACGCGCGCTCTCAGGCGGATTCCAATCGGCTCCCGCACCGCCACATAGCGCACCCAGATAGCGCCGCAACCAATCTGCAGCTTTTTGTTTGTCATCCCGTCAGGGATCTGCTGTTGCGTTCGGTACCGGCACCGCGCACCGGAGTTACCGCCCAGCCAGCCCAAAGTAATCCCCAATTCGCTCTCCACAGGGTCACGCTCAGAAGACCTTCGTTCAATGGCTTGAGTTGCTTCCACAAACTAGCCTGAACCTACCGTCGAATGGGGTGCTGTCTCACCCCAAATCCAATCGCGCGATCAGGATGATCGCTTTGCCTTCGTCGACCTCCCCAAAGCTCCTGCACCTCCAGATTCTGCGTGCTATCGCAGCCTCGCTCGTCGTCGTCGACCATACCTACAACGAGCTCTTTCAGCGCCGCATCATGCCCGTCCCCAACCTGCATTCGGCCTATCTCCTCGGCCACCTCGGGGTCAGCGCCTTCTTCGTCCTCAGCGGATTCATCATGATGCGCCAGTCCGCCCATCAATTCGGCTCCCCGGCTAACGCCCTCACCTTCGCCTGGCACCGCATTCTCCGCATCGTGCCGCTCTATTGGATCGCGACGATCCTGTGGCTCCCCACCCTCGTCGTCACCCATGCCAGAACCCTCCGACCTGCATTCCAACTGGTCCTGTCGCTGCTCTTCCTCCCCAACGTCGGCAATCCGGAAAAACTCTCTCCACTCCTCGGCCAAGGCTGGACCCTCAACTTCGAGATGGCCTTCTATCTCCTGTTTGCCCTCTGCCTCCTGCTTCCTCGCAGGCGCGGAGTCGCCGTGCTCCTCTCGACTCTCGGCGTGCTCGTCTTCCTGGGCACCGTCGCTCAAGTCACACCGCAACACCGCCTCGGCGATATCTGGCAGCTCTACACCCACTGGCGCATCCTGCTCTTCGGCGGTGGAGTCGCCCTTGCCCTCATCGAGATCAAACTAGGCTGTATCACCCGCTGGAACATGACTTTCTCCCCGGCCTGGCTCCTCGTGCTCCCCGCCGCCCTATTGCTGCTGCCGCGATCCCCGTTCCCCAACGCCGGCGCAACACTCATATTCGGCAGCCTCTTCGGCGCCGCCGTAGTAGTCCTTTGCACCCTCATCAGCCTCGACCGCCCTGGCCGATTCAATCGCCTCGCCGTCCTTTTGGGCGACGCCTCCTACAGTACCTACCTCTTCCACCTGTGGATCTTCTCCTTCACGATGCCGCCCATCGTCCGCGTCTACGCCCACTTCCATAGCGTTCCGCAATCCCCCATCGCCTTCCTCCTCGTAGGCCTCGTCGGAGCCAACATCCTCGGTATCGCCGTCCACCTCTTCGTAGAGCGGCGTATCACCCTGGCCCTCAAGCGCCTGACCTTCGACCGCCGGACCCGTTCGCGAATCGTCTCCAAATACCCGCACGGTGCCATCGCGACTAGCTAACAGCTATACTGCCCTCAGATTCCAGACATCTTCCACCCGCCCCCGTAAGGACGTTTGACGTGGCGCCACCCATCCCACCCAGCAAGCCGCCCAAGCTGCTCCATCTGCAGATTCTGCGCACCCTTGCCGCTTCGCTCGTCGTCGTCGACCACACCTACAACGAGCTCTACCATCGCGGCGTTATGCCCGCCGGCCACCTCGATGCCGCTTACCTCCTCGGCCATCTCGGAGTCAGCGCCTTCTTCGTTCTCAGCGGCTTCATCATGATGCGCCAGTCCGCAGCCAACTTCGGCTCGCCGACCAGCCCCATCACCTTCGCCTGGCACCGCACCTTGCGAATCGTCCCGCTCTACTGGATAGCCACTCTGCTGTGGTTCGCAACGCTCCGCGCATCCCGCATCGATGTCCCGCACCCCTTCCTGCAACTCGGCTTCTCGCTGTCCTTCCTGCCCAACGTAGTCAACACGCGCAAGCTCGACCCCATCCTCGGCCAGGGTTGGACCCTCGCCTACGAGATGGGCTTCTACGCTCTCTTTGCGCTCTGCCTCTTCCTTCCCCGCAAGCGCGCCGTGCCAATCCTGTTCGGGATTCTCGTCCCGGTCGTGTTGCTGGGCAGCTTCGTCCCGGTCACGCCGCTCTATCGTCTCCACGACCTCTGGAGCTTCTACACCTACTGGCTCATCATTCTGTTCGCTGCCGGCGTCGGCCTTGCCGTGATCGAGATACGCTTCGGCCGAGTCGACCGGCGCAGCCTCGCCGTCTCCCCAGCCTGGCTGCTCTGCCTTCCCATGCTTATGTTGCTGTTCCCGCGTTCGCCGCTCCCCAACGCCGGCGCAACCCTCAAATGGTTCAGCTTCTTCGGCGCAATCGTGGTCGTGCTTTGTACCCTGGTCCGCCTGGAGCGACCGGGCTGGTTCAACCGCCTGCTCATCCTGCTGGGCGATGCCTCCTACAGCACCTACCTCTTCCATATCTGGGTCTACGGGTGGATCATCCCACCCATCGCAGCCCTGACCCTGCACTTCCACCGTGCAATCTATCCATTTCCATTCGTGGTAGCGGCCGTCGTCGCCGCCAATGTGCTCGGGCTGGCTATCCACTTCGCGGTCGAGCGCCCGCTCACCCGCGTTCTCCGCAAAGTGAGGATCGGCCGGCCAAAAGTACCGCAGCCCGCGCTAACTTGAGGCGATTTTCCAGTGGCTACAGAGTCAAACAACCATCGACGTCATTCTGGCGGAGCCAGAATCTCCGTAGTTGTCTTCAGGGGCGGCGCACCTTCGCGACATTCGCTCTAAGCCACAGGCAGCGGCACCGGATTGCCCGTCCCGTCGATCTCGTAGCTATCCACAAAAAACCGCGCCAGATTCGCAACGCCAAAGCTCGTCGTGATCGCCACGTCGGTCGCGTCGCGGCCAACCGCCATCAAGACGCGACCCATGCGTCCATCATTGTGCCGTGCGTCCATCGGCCACCACCGGCCCTCCAGATAAACCTCGTACCACGCGCTAAAGTCCCCTGCCCCCGTCGTCGGCCGGCGAATATCGCCAAGATAACCCGTCACATAGCGCGCTGGAATATTCATCGCACGGCTCATCGTCACCGCCAGGTGCTGGTAGTCCCGGCACACGCCCACCCGCTCCGTGAACACATCCATCGCTGTCTTCGTAGACCGCGCCGACATGTAGTCGAACCGCACATGATCATGGACCCAGTCCCGAATCCACACTGCCCGTCCCCAACCCGGCGTCGTGTGCCCAAACATGTCGCCCGAAATCAACGACATCTCATCCACCTGGCAATATCGGCTGCTCAATAGATATTGCAGCACCTCGCTCGGCAACTCATCCACCGGATGCTGCCGCGCCTCCGTCATAATCGGGTCCGGGACCGGATCGATGTCCACCAGGCTTCCGCCCTTGATCTTCAGGTAGCCCACTGGAGCCAGAAAACGCGAGCACCGATTCCCGTGCGTATCCACGTACTCCCGTATCGCAACGGGGGTGCAATTGCCCGTGGTGAAGTCGCTCTGCTCGACCTCTAAAACCTCCGGCTCGCGTACCCTCGCGTCCAGCGACGGATGCAGCCGCAGCAACCCAATCATTGCCGAGTCCTGCGGCAAATTAAAATCAATCTCAAATTCCGAACGAATCAGCATCTAGTTCCCTCATCCATTTAGGATGCGAAAAAGACGATTTCGTTCGCTTAGTCCACGATTAACAGTCACTCTGGGTGCCCCATATCCCGGTTCTGAGATGTGGGCATCGCCGAAGGCGACCGTCTTCTCAACGCCCCCACACCCGTGCCCCATTCATCTCAGCATTATCGAGATGAGTGGGAACCCACCTCTAAACCTTCCCCTTCGCCGGCCACATCGTCTTGCCGCCGCTATGAAACGCCAGATTCCCAATATGCCCCGCGCGTGCCGCAGCGATACCCGCCTCAACCGGAGCATTCGGCTCCTTCCGAGACTTCACACACTCGAAGAAGTTCCTCATATGCGTGATCGTCCCGTCCTCAAAGCTGTCTTCCTTCAGCAGCGGATTCTGGTTCGACTTCACGCCTTCGTGCCAGATGCTCATCGCTGACCGGTTGATCTTCAAGGTCGCTTTGTTCCCGCGGAACTCGAGTCCACCGTCGTCGATCGACGAACTCATCATCCCCTCGTACACCACGTCGAAACCCGGGTAGCGGAACGCTGCCTGGATCGTGTCCGGGCACTCCCAACCTTCCTGCAGATAGGTGTCGCCCATCATCAGCGCCATGCTTGGCTCATCCGCCTTCATCGCCCACTGCGCCACGTCGATCCAGTGTGCAAACAGGTCGGTCATCGCGCCGCCGCCAAAGTTCCAGTACCACCGCCAGCGGTTGTACTTCTCGATGCTGAACGGCTGGTCCGGCGCTCCGCCCAGCCACTGCTTCCAATCCAGTTGCGACGCATCGACCGGCTTCTGCACCCAGTTCAGGTCGTAGTTCTGCCACCAATACGTCCTGACCTGCGTGACTCGGCCCAGCGCGCCACCTTGGATCAAGTCCACGGCGTTGCGGAAGTGAGTCCAGCTCCGCTGCTGCATCCCGCACTGCAGAATCTGCTTGCTCGACCGCACCGCGTGCAGCAGAGTCGCACCTTCTTCGATGGTGTGCGTCACCGGTTTTTCAAGATACACATCCTTGCCCGCCGCCAGCGCGGCGACAGCAATCCGCACATGCCAGTGGTCCGGCGTCGCGATTAAAACCGCATCGACATCCTTGTTATCCAGCACCTCGCGATAGTCCATATGCGTCGTCGCACCGGTCGCATTCGCCCGCTTCGTCACCGCCTCGCGTTTCGGCGCATACACATCGCTCACAGACACAATCTCATACGGCACCCCGCTGCTGTCAGCCGCGCCCATCAGCGAACCCATGCGGCCCCCGGCGCCGATGATGCCCACCCGAATCCGGTCACTCGCCCCAAAGGCTCTGGAAGCGGAAAGGGAAGTAAGTCCAGCACCAACGACAAAGCTGCGGCGATTCGGTAGATAGCTCATAGGGCTCCTGACAGCCTTTCATTCGGCCCACGAATAATAACAAACTCCATCACCGGGTGCCCCATCCTCACGACGGCTTCATCGTCGTTAGGGTGGGTTCATACAGCATGGGGAAGCGGACCGTTCCGCCTTGCCGTGTCCGTCAGGGGTGTCGTTTGTGGAAGCAAACGACCGCCTTCGCTTCAAGCCTTCAAAACCTCAACACTGTGCCCCATTCCTCGCGCTTTTGCGATGAGTGGGACCCGCCCCAAAACAAAACGGGCGAACCCGAAGGTCCGCCCATCCCCCCAAACAAAATCTACTGAGCCGCAACAGCCTCAGCCACGCCCGCCTTAAGCGCCTCGGCCTTGTCCGTCTTCTCCCACGTAAAGCCTTCGCCCTCACGGCCAAAGTGCCCGTAAGCCGCGGTCGCTTTGTAGATCGGGCGCCGCAGATCCAGGGAAGAAATAATCCCCCTCGGAGTCAGCTCGAAATTCGCCCGCACCAGCTCTTCCAGCTTGTCCGCGTCGACCGTTCCCGTGCCAAAGGTGTCCACCAGCACGCTCACCGGCTCAGCTACGCCGATCGCATACGCCAGCTGCACTTCGCAACGATCCGCGAGCCCAGCCGCAACGATATTCTTCGCCACGTACCGCGCCATGTAGGCCGCCGAGCGATCCACCTTGGTTGGGTCCTTGCCCGAGAACGCGCCGCCACCGTGCCGGCCCATGCCGCCGTAGGTGTCGACGATGATCTTGCGTCCCGTCAGCCCCGAATCGCCCATCGGTCCGCCGATTACGAACCGGCCGGTCGGATTGATGTGGAACTTCGTATCCGCGTCCAGTAGCTCTGCCGGAATCACCGCGCGGATCACATACTCCATCACGTCCGCGCGCAGCTTCTCGTTCGTTACATCCTCGTCATGCTGCGTCGAGATCACCACGGCATCGAGGCGTACCGGCTTGCCAACCTCGGCATACTCCACCGTCACCTGGCTCTTGCCGTCCGGCCGCAGGTACGGCATCAGGCCATTCTTGCGAACCTCACTCAGCTTCGCACTCAGCTTGTGGGCCAGAGAGATCGGCAGCGGCATCAACTCCGGCGTCTCGTTCGTCGCGTAGCCGAACATCATCCCCTGATCGCCCGCGCCGTCGGCATCCACGCCCAGAGCGATATCCGGCGACTGTTTGTTGATCGACGAAATCACCGCGCACGTATTCGAATCGAACCCATAGTCGCTGTGGTCATAGCCAATTTCTTTCACCGTCGCCCGGACCAGCGTCTGAAAGTCCACATACGCCTTGGTCGTAATCTCCCCGGCAATCACCACCAACCCCGTGCAGGTCAGCGTCTCGCAAGCCACGCGGCTCATCGGGTCCTGCGCCAGGCACGCATCCAGAATCGAATCCGAAATCTGATCCGCGATCTTATCCGGATGCCCTTCGGTTACTGACTCACTCGTAAACAAAAAACGGTCGCGTTTCGCCAAGTTCAACTTCCTCCAGATGCTGCTTGTACAATCTCTATCTTACCCGTTGCAGCCAAAATCGCCCACTGCCGATGTTCGCGTTCCGACCGGCCTTGATCGCTCCGACATCGCTGGTAGACTTAAGCCAACCATGGAAATCTTGCAAAAGATCACCGATCCCCGGAGTCCGGCGGTCTCACCCGGCGTTCCGAGACTACCTGTGCTGAACGGGCTGACCTCCATTCGATTCTTCGCCGCCCTCCATGTCTCCTTCTATCATCTGGTCCGGCCATTCTCCGTATGGGGCCCGCTGGCGGCTGCCATGGGCGCCGGTTATAGCGGTGTCTGCTTCTTCTTCTTCCTCTCCGGATTCATCCTCACCTACTCCCACGCCGCCGAATACGAAGCGGGCCGCCGGAACTTCACGAAGTTTTTCGTCGCGCGATTTGCCCGCATTTACCCGGTCTACTTCACGATCATGATTGTCTCCGGAGTCGCCAACGCAGCGGACTTCCACAATCCAGTTCACATCATCGCCTACGTCGCAGACCTGCTGCTACTCCAGTCCTGGTCCATGCGCATGGTCAATTTCTTCAACGGCGGCGCATGGACCCTCTCCTGCGAAGCCTTCTTCTATCTCGTCTTTCCATTCGTTCTCATCGCTATCCGGCCCAAATCCAGAATCGCCGCCTTCGCTTGGCCCGCAGCCTTCTTCGCTCTTGCCATGGCCGCTCCGCTGGTGTGCATGAAGCTCTTTCCCGGGCCCGCGTGGTCTGAGCCGCTAGCTCCGGTCCGCGGAGAAGACCTGATCTTCCTCGTCAGTCGCCTCCCTCTGCTAGCGGTGCCGGGCTTCCTGGCTGGCATGTCCGTGGGATGGGTCTTCCTCCGGTTCAGGCCCTCGGTCAACGCATCCGCCACACTCGCGATCACCGGTGGCCTCATGCTTGCCCTCGCCTTGCTCTATGCCGATCACCTGCCGTTTATCGCAATCCACAATGGTCTGCTCATCCCGCTATACGCCATGGTCGTGTTAGGCCTTAGCCAGCCCCACTGGATTACCCGAATCCTCTCTGGCTCGCTGCTCGTTCTGCTTGGCGAGGCAAGCTACGCCTTCTACCTAGTCCACGCCACCTACAACACCTTCGAGCACCGTCTCGGCGTGGGTAGTTCCATCCGCGAAGCGTGCATCGCCCTGCCCCTCGTCATCGGCGTCTCCGTCCTGGTGCACCTTTACATCGAACGCCCAGCCCGCCGTGCCATCCTCGGGTGGTGGGCGACGCGCCATCCACGCCAAATGCAGATCCAGTAGCGGCTGGAACGTATGTCGGCCATGAACCGGTAAAACCGCTATTGGCCCAGGTTTCCCGGTAGAACGTAGTGCCAGACGGCCCAGGTCGCTGCCGCCAATACCGCGAGCATTGCCAGTACACCCAGCCAGCGCTTTAACAACTTCCGCTGCGGCGTCCCCCGGTTGCGCTTTACATTCACTGCGAACGTCGCCCAGGCCTCGCCCTGGCTTTCCGGGTCGATCCCCAGCGCCCGCATCTTCTCCATGTAGCTCAGGTCGAAGCGCGGCATCCACTCCGACTCCTCCAACCCCACCGCCTTCAGGTACGCGCGCACGAAGCCTTTGCGAAAGACGCCACCCGGCAAGGCCTGGTAGTCGCCCCGTTCCAGGGCTTCGATGAAGCGCGGATTCACCTTGGTATCGGCGCACAGGCGCTCGATCGAGATCCCACGATCTTCTCGCTCCGACCTTAAATTCTCGCCAAACACCACTTCCAACTCCGCATTTCCATTTCAATACCGGTGGTCAGTTGCAGACCATCCACCTAAATAACCTATCCCATGGACCAATCCGGTGGGGGGATCAAATCCGAGCCCGGATGTCATCAGGCACGTCCCTCCAAGTTCAATCCTGCTACGCTTGGTAATCATGCCTCTTCCCGAACCAGCCCAACAGCTGACGGTGCCCCTGGATCGCAAACGCCATATTGACGCCCTTGACGGCGTTCGTGGATTCGCAGTTTTAATCGTATTTTTCTTTCACTATGGCGGCGGAACTCACTCCTCGTTCACGCCCATGCGGATTTTCGGTCTGATCAACAAGGGCGGCTGGTCTGGAGTCGTCCTTTTCTTCGTTCTTTCGGGGTTCCTCATCACCGGGATCCTATGGGACGGCTACTCCGACCCATCCTGGTGGCGCAAATTTTTCATCCGTCGCTCCCTTCGCATCTTCCCGCTGTATTTTCTTACCCTCATCCTACTGATACTCGCTGCAGTCCCTGGCGGCACGGTAGGCGAAGTCCTAAAATGGATATGGATCCCCGTGTTGTTTCTGGAAAACATGCCAGTTCTCGACAACATCTCCGGGAACCTGGCCTCGCCGCTGCCAATCTTCCACCTCTGGTCCATTGCGGTGGAGGAGCAATTCTATCTCCTGTGGCCATGGCTCCTGCATTGGTGCTGGAGCCGAATCGGGGCGAAAGACAATCGATCTGTGGCCAAAAACGCCTGCCTAATGATCTTCGGCGGGTCGGTCGTCTTCAGAATCCTCATCTGGGGGCTGTACCCAAAACCAAATGAGTTCTCCCACTTTTTGCTATCGCAGGCCGGCGCTCTCGCAGCAGGTGCATGGCTTGCACTCGCCTGTCGCGGACCCGAATGGGCCCGCATCAGTCGGCTGGCGCCGCGGGTTGCGGCAGCCGGTCTAGCGGGATTCGTCACCATCGCAATCCTTTCCCACGGCTTCGAGGCCGAAAGCAATCTCATGATGGTTGTTGGGCTTCCCGCAATCACCATCTTCTTCGCCGGCATCCTTGCGGCGGCCCTGCAGCACGGCCTTTGCGCTCGCTTCTTCTCGATCGGCTGGCTCCGTAGCCTCGGCAACATCAGTTACGGAGTCTACGTCTTCCATGTCCTGCTGCTCGTGCCCATCGAGTGGATCGCAAGACATCTCGTCGGCAATCGAGGCCCAATGGCGTTGAACATACTTCAATTCGTCGTCGCTGCTGCACTTTCCCTCGGTTGCGCCATCCTGTCCTTTCAGCTCTTTGAGAGCCGCATCCTGTCCCTGAAGAAATATTTCATGTCGCAACCGGTCGCCAACCCGAACCTCTAACACTCATTATTTGCGTGAAATCCGTGTGCCGTCGTTCCATCTGCTGCAAAGCAAGCTCGACCGGGAAACGTAACGATGGCCCCCGGAAGGAGTTGGACCACTGTCCGTCCCGCTCCTGTCGACCTTTTCGTACTGGTAGACTCAAGGCAGACGATGCGTATCCCAGCACCAGACCGGCTGCCGTGGCAATATGTCATCCTCTTCACCAGTGCTCTGTTCGTTGGGCAAGTGTTGGAGGGGACCGACTTCCTGTTTGCCGTTCTAACTGCCGTCTACATTCTGCTTTGGGCACTCGCTTTCAATATCTCCGGCGGTATCCGGTACCCGTCAGGCGCCTTCATCTTCTTCAATGGCTTCCTCAACGTCGTTCTGGGGCTTGCATTCAAAGTGTTTCTCGGTCAGCCGGGCGAACGGAACCTGGTCGCCCCAAACGCCACGATGTTCGTCTACTGCATCGGAATGACTATGCTATTGGGCGTAGCCTTTGTCACCCGCGGACTCAGGCCGGAGCGTGGGATGCTCCACACGCTGGACTCACCGGAAGAGTACAAGAAGGCAGCGATAATATGTCTTGTTGTCGGGTTTATCATCTACACGATCAGTCTAGTTGCCCGTTCCAACCCCATCATCTCAATCCTCGCCCAAATCAATAAATTACCCCAACTGGGCGTCATGTTGGCGACTTCCTATGAAATCACCCGCTCGAACGGCAAACGCAGTTTCAACTGGATCGTTACTGCGGGTCTAATCGTGCTCTTCCTCTTCGGGCTTTTCTCCTTCGGCAAGGAGGGCATGCTCGTCGGATTCGTGGCCTACCTGGTAGCCGCGTGGTTGCACAATTACGATTTCCCAAAGATTCAGATCGTGGTCAGCATCGCGCTGGCTCTGGTATTCAGCTACTACCTCGTCCCGTACTCCCAATATGCCCGTGGATTCAAATCCACAACAATTTCAGGTAATCTCGCGGTTGCGTTCGGATTCCTCACAGATCTCAATGGAACCCGTCGCCTTTACGAGGCGACGCTCGAAGATTTCGACCTGTCGATCGAACCCCACCTTTATGACAAGCGCGAAGGGTTCATCGATCGCCTGATTGTGCTCCCAGCCGACGACGCGCTTATTGGATACACCAACCAAGGGAACGTCTACGGGCTGACCGCAGCCTATGCCGAGTTTGCCAACGTCGTTCCTCGATTCTTATGGCGCAATAAGCCGACAATCAATACTGGCAACGCCTTCGGACATGAATTAAACGAACTTTCCGAAGACGACGAAACTACGGGAATTGCCTTCAGCGCCACCGCCGTCTCCTACCACGAGGCCAAATGGCTTGGTATATTGCTGCTTTTGCCGCTGACCATCTTCCTCTACTGCATCGCAAACGATACCGTCATGGGTAGCGCAAAGTGGGCACCCTGGGCGATGGTCGCGGTCCTCGACGCCTCTCACATCGCGGTCGAGGCGGGACTCACCGGCCCCCTTTACTACGCCACCGCCGAAATATTCGGCATGATCGTCATTTACTGGATCGTTAGAGTCGGTGCCCCCTTCGTAATTCAGGTCATCGCCCCCCACAAGCCCCAGCCACTCGCCGTACCGGACGTGCGTCCGGTCCGTTCATCAGCTTCCTGATCCGCCCCCCGAGAGAATCGGCTTCTCAACCAGGTACCATGACGCCGTAGCATAAACGAGCGCGGTCCCCAACCCAAGGCCCGCCACCATCCATCGATCCTCGTAGTACCGCTCCCAGACCATTAGTGCTCCCAGGTGAACCAGGTAGAAGGAATAGCTGATCCGCCCCAGAAACTGCATCGGCTTGGTCTCCAGAATCCCAACATACCGTCCGCCCAGCCCCCATAGAAACGCCCCTGTCGCTGCCATCAATGCCACTCCGAACGTAACCACGTGACTCCGCACCGTGGGGTCCCACGACGAATAACCCCCCAGCTTGTTGAGCCACAGCATCACCGGCGGCGTCAGCGCCACGGGGATCAGCCCGAGGTACCCATACCTCCGGATGGCATCGCCCCTGGCCCGCCAAATCAGCGTCAGCAGCCCACCCATCGCCAGGCAGTCCATCCGAAACGGCGTACCCATGTACGCCAGTTCATGCGTCCAATCATAGGGAATCACCAGAACCCGGAGAATCGGTGCCAGAACCAACAGGCCGCACAGCACCCACCGCAGAGCCTTTTCGTTCAGAAAGTAAACCGCAAAAGGCCACACCAGGTAGAACTGCTCTTCCACCCCCAGCGACCAAAGCGGATTGAAAGGTAGAAATCGAGCCTTCGGATACAACCACACATAGTTCATCAGCCCGAAGTACAGGTACCAGCGGCGCGTCCACAAGAGCCCAAACACCAGGCTCCCAACCACCAGCAGAATCACGTACGGAGGCAGAATCCGCCGCGCACGGCGCTCGTAAAAATGAGCGAAATAGCCACGCAGACCTTTCTCCTTCGCATCCAGCAGAATCCCGGTAATCAGGAATCCCGACAGCACGAAAAACAAATCTACGCCGATCCAAAGCATCCTGATCCTGAACGCGTGGCTCAGGAACACAGCCAGAACTGCGCAGGCCCGCAACCCGTCCAGAGCGGCAATGCGAGCAGGTCCGGTCTTCGCTGCACTCATCATCGCTCTCCACCTGAAATTGTACGTGCCGTCCCGTTTCCCCTTAGTTGTCATCCCGTCAGGGATCTGCTTCTGTCTTTTGCTCCACCCGGCCAGAAATTCCCTCTAGAATAGGGACATCCCAACGATGAACAATTTGCCCCGACCGCTCCGCTGCGCGATCCATATCCTTTTGCTCGCCGCCGCGGCCGTCTGTCTCGGGCTGCACTTCATCCACCTCTCCGCCGATTTCCCTAACAACTCCCCCTGGATGGACTGGTCCAAATACACCGATGAGGGTTGGTACGGCGACGCCGCCATCCGCCACTTCCAGCTCGGCCACTGGTACGTCCCCGGCGACTTCAACCCCGCCGCCGCCCTCCCCGTCCTCCCGTTCCTGGAGGCCATCGTCTTCTCCTTCACCGGCGTCTCGCTCATCGCCGCTCGAGCCCTCACCGTCGTCATCTTCGCCGGAATCCTCCTGGCCGCGTGGGTCCTGATCGCCCGCCACAGCCCCGCCCGCAACGGCTCGCTCGCCGCCTCCGCCGCCGTCCTGCTCCTCGCCGCCAACCCGTTCTGCTTCGCCTTCACCCGCCTCGCCATCATCGAACCCCTCCTGACCCTCCTAACCCTCCTTGCCCTGCTGGCTACAAACTGGGTGCCCCACGTCTCGACTCTGAGACGTGGGTTTACAACCATCCTCGCCCTCGGCGTCCTCCTCCCAATCCTCATCCTCACCAAGACAACTGCCCTCTTCCTCACGCCAGCCATCTTCTGGATGCTCTTCGCGTCCACCGGCTACCGCATTCCCGCCTTCCTCCGCATCGCCTTCCCGACAGTCGCGCTCGCAGCCACCCTCTGGGATATCTACTATTCCATCGGCGTCGTCCACTCCGGACACCCGCTCGACTATCACTACCTCTTCAGCGCCAACGGTTACACCGGTATCTCCCGCGAGAACTTCCTCTCCGTCGTCACCGAAACTGCGCGCGACGGCCTTTGGATGGGCCGCATCCTCTATCCGCTCGCGCTGGCCGCCATCGCAATCGCCGCAACCATCGCAGTCGCGAGCCCACGCCGCCTCCTCGCCAATCCGCTCATCCCCGCCCTGATCCTCTGGATCGCTGGCTACACGGCCTTCCTCGCCTACCACAACAACCTGCAGCCGCGGTACTACCTGGTCATCGCCGTCCCCCTCACCATCCTGCTCGCAGTCGTCACCGAGTCGATCATCCTCCCTTGCTTCCCAACGCCCAGAGCCCGCACCGTCGCCCTCTCCGTCGCCGCCTTCGCTGTCGCCGCAATCGCCATCCCGGACGCACGAAAAATCGCCGAATACGTCCGCGACCCCGACTACACCCTGGTCGGTGCCGCCGCCGACATCGCAGCCTACATCCGCTACGACCAGAAGTCCGACCCCACCCACAACCCGCTCATCCTCTCCATCTCCGGCTCCGATATCTCGCTCATGACCGGCATCCCCAGCATCTGCGACGACTTCGGCACCCTCGAACTCGTCGACCGCGTCAAGCAATACAAACCCGGCTGGTATGTCGCCTGGAACCAGGTCGAAGACGACAAGATGGACGCCCTGTCCCCCAGCTACACGCTCGAACGGGTCGCCGAATTTCCCGCCATGGACGACCCCGACCGTAACCTGCTGATCCTATACAAGCTCTACCCCGCCGGCTCGCAGTTGCCCCACTCCGGGCACGGACGCAAACCCACTCCCAAACGTCTCCGCACCAGAATCGGCCAGCAACCCAGCGTCGAGCAACTCCGCCACTAATTATCAAAGTTGTCATCCTTCCGTAGAGCGGGAGGACCTGCTTCTCTCCATTTCCGTCAATTCCCGTGCACTTTTCGTTGACTCCGCCCCCATCTCTCCGATAGTCTGAAGTCTCGCGCAGCCTCGCGTCTGCACGACAGGGAACTTCCATTGCCGCAATCCGGGCGACGGTCATTCCTTTTCGCGAGGCTCACATGGTTCCCCGTCCAGCCTCAGGTTCTACCTGGCCAAAGGCAGGGAATTTCCATAAGGGCAGATAGGCCCGCGCCGCTTCACCCTATCCCCGGCAGTCAGGTACCGCTGGAGTCCCCGCTCGATGCGCCATTTTGCGTCGGCAAACCGTGTCGATTTACCGCTTCGTGCACCACGCTGGCCCTAACCGAAGACAGCAGATTCAGGGAGTACATCGCATTATGAGCAACATCGGAAACACTCACGGAACCACCATCCCCAGCGGGAAGGACATTCAGCGCAAGTGGTTTGTCATTGACGCCGCAGGCAAGACGCTCGGACGTCTCTCCACCGTTGCCGCTTCCATCCTCGCCGGCAAGCTGAACCCCCTCTACACCCCCTACATCGACATGGGCGATCACGTCATCGTGATCAACTGCGAAAAGATTGTTCTCACCGGCATGAAGGGCGACCAGAAGCTCTATCGCCGTTATACCGGTTTCCCCGGCGGCCTCCGCGAAGAGAGCTTCATCAAGCTGCTCGCACGCCGTCCCGAAGCCATCGTCGAGCAGAGCATCAAGGGCATGCTGCCCAAAAGCAAGCTCGGCCGCCAGATGGCCACCAAGCTCAAGGTCTATAAGGGCGATAAGCACCCGCACCTCGCCCAGCAGCCCGTGCCGCTCGAGTACCACGCGACCAACGCACCCAAGACCCCCGGCACCGTAAAGCCCGGCCAGCCCACGCACCACGTAGCACTTGAGGCATAAGGAAAAATCATGGCAGATCTAGTCCAATACTACGGAACCGGCCGGCGCAAGTCCTCCATCGCCCGCGTCTTCCTGCGTCCCGGCAGCGGCAAGTTCACCGTCAACGGCAAAGAAGCTGATGTCTACTTCGTCACCGCCCAGCAGCGCGCAGCGGCCAAGCGTTCCCTCGGCATCGCCGATATCGGCGAGACCTTCGACGTCCTCACCACCGTTCGCGGTGGAGGCGTCATGGGCCAGGCCGACGCAGTCAAGCTCGGCATCGCACGCGCCCTCATGGAATTCAACCCTGAGCTCCGCAAGGCGCTCAAGGCCGAAGGCCTCGTCACCCGCGATTCACGCGGCAAGGAACGCAAGAAGTACGGCCAGAAGGGCGCTCGCGCACGCTTCCAGTTCTCCAAGCGCTAGTACGGCAGCCGCTTAGCCGTTAGCTCTTAGCCTTTAGCTAAAAGCTAACGGCTAAGAGCTAAAAGCTGGTCTCATCGCACCACCCTCTGCATACTGCGGAGGCAAGGACCTAAATCTCCCTTCCGAGGGATAAATCCAGACGCCCGATACCTACGGCGTCTCTAAGCAGGAGCCCCACATGGCCAACATCACAATGAAAGAACTCCTCGAAGCAGGCGTTCACTTCGGACACCAAACCAAGCGTTGGAACCCCAAGATGAAGGAATACATCTTCGGCGAGCGCAACGGCATTTACATCATCGACCTCCAGAAGACCCTCAAGATGTTCAAAGAGGCGTCCAAGTTCGTCACCGACCTGACGTCCACCGGCAAGCTCATCCTCTTCGTCGGCACCAAGCGCCAGGCTCAGGACGCGATCGCCGAAGAAGCCACCCGCGCCGGCATGCCCTACATCAACAGCCGCTGGCTCGGTGGCCTTCTTACGAACTGGGTAACAGTCCAGAAGTCGGTAAAGCGCCTCGTTGAGCTCGATGACATGTCGACCGACGGCCGCTACGAGCTGCTCACCAAGAAGGAAGTCATCAAGCTCGAACGCGAGCGCAAGCACCTCTCGACCAACCTGGCCGGTATCCGCAACATGAAGCGCCTCCCTGACGCGCTCTTCATCGTCGACTCCAACAACGAAGCCATCGCCGTCGCCGAAGCCCGCAAGCTCGGCATCCCGGTCGTCGCTGTCGTCGACACCAACTGCGACCCCACCGTGGTCGACTACGTGATCCCCGGCAACGACGACGCTCTCCGCGCCATCCGCCTCTTCACCATGAAGATGGCCGACTCGGCCGCTGAAGGCGTCCAGATGGTCTCCGAGCGCGCCTTCGCCACCGAGGCCTCCGATGTCCGCGAGATGCCAGCCTCCTCGCACATGCTCGGCGAAGACGACGAAGATGGCTTATCGGATATTCCAGTGCAGGAATCGACCGGAACCGCCGAAGCGTCCGTTGAGGATGTCGTCGACGACGAAAACATCGACCTCGCAGCAGTACTCGGCGGCGGCATCAAGAAGGCTCCGGCAGCAGCAACCGAGCCCGAGCCCGAAGCCGAACCGGCCCCCGCCGAAGTCTCCGCCTAAGCACCTCCTGCCCGCCGTGGGACAGCTTCAATCGTCCCACGGCGAGCCTCTAGGTACGCCAAGGCTTTAGACTTGGCCCTCTTAGACGTCCAACGAATCGGGCTTTAGCCCCTGGGGTATGCCTTCGCTTCGGCGCTCCAATTCGCACCCCCGTAACGCATGACCGATAAACTCGCGAAGCGGCTCGCCGCACCGCAAAAGAGAAGGGAATCAAATGTCCACCGAAACCCCAGTAAAGATCGACGCCAAGCTCGTCAAAGACCTCCGCGAAAAGTCCGGCGCCCCCATGGGAGATTGCCTCAAGGCCCTCCAGGAAGCCAAGGGCGACATGGAAAACGCCTTCGTCGTCCTGCGCAAGCGCGGCATGGCATCGGCCGCCAAGAAGGCCTCCCGCACCACAAATGAGGGCGCGGTCGGAACCTACATCCACGCCGGCGGCAAAATCGGCGTACTGATCGAGCTCAACTGCGAGTCCGACTTCGTAGCCCGCACCGACGACTTCCAGGAGCTGCTCCGCGACATCGCCATGCACATTGCCGCCACCGACCCGCGCTTCGTCGGTCGCGAAGAAGTGCCACAGTCCGAGCTCGACCGCGAGAAGGAAGTCTTCCTCGCCCAGCCCGCGATGAAGGGCAAGCCCGAGGCCGTCGTAGGCAAGATTCTCGAGGGCAAGATCGCCAAGTTCTACGAGGAGTTCTGCCTGCTCGATCAGCCATTCATCAAGGAAGCTTCGCAGACGATCCAGCAACTCATCGCCTCGAAGGTCGCCAAGCTCGGCGAAAACATCTC
>JANXWZ010000061.1 GCA_025350865.1 Rhodanobacteraceae bacterium | reverse complement strand
CTCATCCCCAATGTGCGTCTCGATGGTGCCAATCAACACGCATTTACGCCCGACGCTCCGCAGCATCTGTTCCAGCAGAAACGCCGTCGTCGTCTTGCCATTGGTGCCCGTAACCGCGCTCACCTTCAGCTTGCGCTCCGGATGACCCAGCAGGTTTGCAGCGATCCCCGCCAGCGCCCGACGTCCATTCGCCACCAGATAGAACGGCACGCCCTTCCGCTCTGCCCACGCCTCCGCTGAGTCGGTAACAATCGCCGCCGCACCCTTCGCAATCGCCGCCGCAATGTACTTGTTTCCGTCGGTCGACCCACCACGCATCGCCACAAACACATCGCCCGCCCGTACCCGGCGCGAGTCGTACTGCACGCCCGTTACGTCGGCGGTGGAGCTGGTCCGCTCGAGAGTCTCTACGCCGACAAGGGCTTCATAAATCCACATAAGAAGAGTCTACGGCGATGATCTGTGGGTCGCCCTTAGCGCGAGAAACGCACGACAATTTCCGTCCCTGCCGGAACCATCGTTCCCGCCGCAGGAACCTGTTGGTGCGCAAGTCCGCTGCCAACCGGCTGAACGCGCAGGCCCAACTGCGCGGCCTGTTCGACAACCGATCGCAAAGCCGCTCCCTCGAACGACGGCACCGCCACGCGATGCCCGGCATCCACCACCACTCCACCGCTCGACCTAGCCTGCACCACCGGAACCAGTTTCGGAGCGAACACCGGCGTCTTCGTCTCGCCTACATCGATCGTCGACGTCGTGTTGCCATTGGCGCGAAAGTCCGCCAGTACTTTCTCAGACAAGCTAGCCGGGGTATTGTTCGCAGCCATCTTCACCGGCGCGCTCTCCGTGTTCGAACCACCCGCAGCCGCAGCGGCCCGCAGCGGATCCTCCGCCGGCAGGCTGTTGATGTCCGCAAACATCGCCGTCAGGTCTGCCCCATTCTCATTCGGGTCGCTGTCGAAGACATCCTTCTGCGGAGCGGCTGTCGCCAATAACAAATCCTTCTTCGACTTCAGCGGCTGGTCGTGCGGCACACCCAGATACTCCAGGACCTCCTGCGCCACCTGCGCAAACACCGGTGCGCTGACGGTTCCTCCGTAGCCCGTCCCGACCGTCGGCGTATCGATCACCACCGCAACCGTAATCGCCGGGTTCGAAACCGGCGCCATGCCCGCAAAGCTCGCCACCAGCTTTGTATGCGAGTAGGTGTGCGTCACCACATCGATCTTCTGCGCCGTGCCCGTCTTGCCGCCCGAGCTGTATCCATTCAGCGCGGCTTCCCGGCCCGTCCCCTCGGTCACGATGCCGCGCATCATCTCGCGCATCTGTGCCGACGTAATCTCCTTGATCACCCGGTGCGCCCCCTCCGGCAACACCGCCGGAAGCTGGTTAGCCGGGTGGAACGCCGCGGGCTGTAACCGTGAGTCGCCTTTCATGCGGTCGGTCGACTGCAACAGAATGTGCGGCGGCATGTATACACCGCCGTTCGCAATAGTCGACACCATCGTCGCCAGCTGCACCGGCGTCACGCCAATCTCCTGTCCGATCGCCAGCGACATAAAGCTCGTTGCGCTCCACTTGCGCGTCGGACGCAGCAGGCCGCGCGTCTCGCTCGGCAGCTCAATGCCTGTCCGCTCGCCGAATCCGAAGCCCTTCATATAGCTGTAGAACTTGTCGTTCCCCAGCTTCATCGCCATCTTCGCCGCGCCCACATCGGACGAGTGCTCCAGTGCCGCCTGTACCGTGATCACGCCAAAGTGATCCGACTTGTCGTCGTGGAACGTGCGCCCATACATCGTCATCACGCCGCCCTGGCAATCCACCAGGTCCGTAGGCTTCACGCCCGCGCCGTCCAGTGCCGCGGAGTAAGTCACCAGCTTGAACGTCGAACCCGGCTCGTAGACGTCGCTCACTGCCAGATTCTGAAGAACGCTCCCGTCCATATGCTTCTGGTCGTTCGGGTTGAAGCGGGGCGAAATCGCCAGCGCCAGAATCTGCCCTGTGTGCGGGTCCTGCACGACGACGGTTCCGTGCGCGGCTTTCACCTTGGCCATCTGCGCGTCCAGCGCCTGCTCCGCCATGTATTGGATGTTCGCGTCAATCGACAGCACCAGGTTCTCGCCCGCGGCGGGCTCGCTCAACTGGCTGCTGATGGCC
This sequence comes from Rhodanobacteraceae bacterium, assembly GCA_025350865.1. Lineage (GTDB taxonomy): Bacteria > Acidobacteriota > Terriglobia > Terriglobales > Acidobacteriaceae > Edaphobacter. Next base: position 27,552 of record JANXWZ010000061.1, on the reverse strand, counting down.
TGCCGCTTCCGGTCCAACTCCGTCAGCTTGTGTCCCGGCACGCCGTGCAGATCGTCGTCGAACTTCGCTTCAAGCCCGCCTAGCCCCGTATCGTCGGTCCCGACATACCCCAAGACCTGTGCCGCCAGCTCGTTGTTCGGATAGAAGCGTTTGAACTCCTTCTGAATATAGACACCCTTCAGATTCAGTTCCTGGATACGCTTTGACGTCTCCGGATCGACCCGCCGTCCCACCCACGCAAACCCGCGCGACGCGTTGAAGCGCGCCAGCATCTGGTGCTGAGAAGTAAAGTTGTCCGTAGGGTCTGTGTGCACGATCGACGCCAGCATTTGGGCCGCGCTCTCCCGGTTCTCGCCAAGCTCGCTTGGTACCGCGTACACCGAGTCGACGAGAATGGTCATCGCCAACTCTTTGAGGTTGCGGTCGTACAACACGCCACGCCGAGGCGCGACCTCAAACCCGCCGGTCTGCTGCTTCGCCGCGCGGCTTACCCACACCTGGTGCTGCACCACCTGCAGCCAAAAGAGCTTCCCGCCGATCGCCAACGCCCAAAACGAAAAGAAGATCACAACGACCGCAAACCGCGGCCTCGGCAGAGGTGCGGTCAACTGGTTCCGGGGAGTAATGTTTCTTTTCATAGAAATTCCACCCAGCCCGCCAGTCCTGACGAGCCGCCTCACTTGCAACTCGAGCTGTCAGCTCATAGCTCGAAGCTGACAGCTCGTAAGATCATTACCTTTCGCCAGATCGGAAAGACTATTGGACCGTCTGTCCCGCAGTCCCAATCGAAGCCGATACGGTGCCTTCCTGTCCCGTCATCCCATCCGTCCGAATCACCTGGCCGGGCTGGGGAGCGTTTAACCCAAGCTGCCGTGCCTTCAGGTCGATCGTCTTCGGGTCGGTCAGTTGCGCCTCAGTCAACCGGTACTGCCGGTTCTGCTCGCGAAGCTGTTCCACCTGGGTCTTCTGCGCTTCAATCTGGTAGCCCAAGTCGATCGCCGAGAAGTGCTGATACACATACACCATCACCAGCACAAACAGGAACGTCATCGCGGCGGTGAAAATCTTCATCTCGCGGCGGCGCTCCGGGTCGTCGGCCTTCACGATGCGGCTGTTATCGATGTGCTTGGTGAAGAACACTTCAGGCGTAGGACCGCGGCGGGCTCGCTTCTGCGCCTCAAACAACTCGCGATTGCGAACCGCCAGCAGCTCGGTCCTCGTCTGCCTCCCGCTCATTGCCCCGAAACTTGTCGTCATTGCCGCCATGTCGCTCTCCTACATCCTGCGTTGCTGTCTTCTTCTAAGGTGTTCGGGACCCAACTTCTCTGCTGCTCGTAACTTTGCACTGCGGGATCGCGGGTTGCGAAGCATCTCCTGCTCCTCGGCGATCACCGGCTTCTTGGTCAGAACCTCAAAACTTGTCGCGTCCTTCCATTCCTTGAACGCATCTTTTACCAGCCGGTCTTCCAAAGAGTGGAAGCTGATCAACACCAGCCTGCCTCCCGGCTTCAACAGAGACCCCGCGCTCGAAAGCAGCGATCGTATCTCGCCCAACTCATCATTCACTCGAATCCGGATTGCCTGAAAGGTTCGTGTTGCGGGATGTATCTTTTCGCCGTAAATTGGAGGGGCAGCGCTCGACACGACTCTAGCCAATTCCGCTGTCGTCGATATCGGGCGTGCCCTCACAATTGCTCTGGCGATTCTCCGCGACCTCCTCTCGTCTCCGTATTCGTAAATCAGATCGGCCAAAACGTTCTCGTCCTCCTGATTTACCACTTGCTCGGCAGACTCCCCTCTGCTTCGATCCATCCGCATATCCAGGGGCCCATCGTGCCGAAAACTGAATCCTCTGTGCGCCTCGTCCAACTGCAGGCTTGAAACTCCGAAGTCCGCCAGCAGGCCATCCAGGCTCCCCGCTGCGATCACTTCTTTCGCCTCCGAAAATGCCCTGGGGTGAAAGATCACCTCAGGCATCTCCGCGCCAAGCTCAGCCGCTAACCGCTCGAACCGGGCCTTGGCCTGCGCCATCGCCTGCTCGTCCCGGTCAAAGCAGATCAACTTCCCTGCCCCGCCCAGCCGTTTGGCAATCTCGGAGCTATGCCCCCCGAGCCCCAGCGTGGCGTCAACCACAACGCCGCCGGGCCGCACATTCAGATACTCCAACGTCTGTTCCAAAAGAACTGGGATGTGGGTCGGTTCCGACATTGCCAACCGCCTTCCATCCTCCCCTGAGGGACAAATTCCTGAATCTCTACAAACCAATCCGCGACAAGCCCGACTTCTTCGCCTGCGCCGCTTCCATCTCTTCCAGGAACTGCGCGTGATTCACGATCTCCAGAAACCCGGGCTGCTCTTTTCCTGCCTTGCCGAGCACCACAACTTCGCCCTTCAAATTCGCCTTGGTCCGAACTGCCGGAGGAATCTGAATCCGGCCCTGCTTGTCGATCGTCACCGGCGAACCGTAGTACGCGGTCATATCCTGAAACCAGGCCCGGTCCTCGTCCGACTCCGGAAGCGTAGCCATCAACGCTTCCTTCGCCTCCCACTCCCTGATCGGGTACAGCTGAGCCCGCTTGCCATCGATCGACGTAATAAAAAATTCAGGCTCATCCCCAAGCTGTGCTTGAATGAGCTTGAGAAAGATTCCGGGCAGCTTGAATCGCCCTGAATCCTCAACACTCGCGATGGAGCTGCCCCTGAAAACGTCTGCCATGTCACTGAACCAAACTCAATACCGAGTGCTTGAAGCCGTTGGAGTAGACTTTATTTATCGATTTGGTCCTCTGACAGCCAAATCTTTCCGTTTTTTTCCTTTTTCTTCCAAACCAAGTCTCGCCCGATACCCCAGCCCTGTAAAGGACTAAATTGGCCTCACGAAAATTTGGTTTTTGTCGATTTTGTGGAAAAAACTACATATTGTGTGGATATGTCCACAGTCCACTCCAGATAGCGTTTACGCAGTTGGTTCCGATACAAGTCCGCCACTTGCACACCGGAAACACACCTGATAGCGAAGTAAAAGCGAAGATCTGGACCTTCTTTGTCTCGAACCGATGGGAGTCAGGGACCAACCAGACCGGCCCTGAAGCTACGGCGAAACCGGCTGTTTCTTGCGCCGCAGCAGCCACAACAGATACGCCAGCACCACCAGGTTTGCGAGCAGCAGTCCAAGCCGCATCATGTTCGGGTCACGCGCCAGCTCAAACAACTCCCAGGGAAGGAACATCACGGTCAGGATCGTGGTCAGATACTCTGCCCACACCTTCTCCTTCATCAGGCCGATGCCTTCGGTCAGCGCGAGCGCCGAGTAAGCGAACGTAGCAAACCCAATCTCCCGCAGCCGGTGGGCGTCGATGCGGTCCACCTGTTGCATCATTAACGTGACAAAGCGGCTTTCGGGGTCGCGATGCAGAATCAGCGCCAGCCGCATTGCGACATCGCCAAGATCCTTGTGCAGCAGCTTGAACGCACCAACTCCCAGGCAGAAGAACAGCACCGACTTCGACAGCTTGAAGATGCCAATCGCCAGCAGTCCCCGGTCGTGATGAGGGTGTGTCGTCTCCGCCTCGGTTTGCGCCTGGTGTTCCTGAACTGCGATTTCGCTCATAGACCCACTACCTCAAGTTGACTCGTCAGCCGCCCCGATGTCAACGCTGGTTTAAACTCGCGAGCTAAATTCCTGTCTAGCCAACACCCTTAAAACTCCGGGGTGGATTTACAGGGTCAATGCGCATCAACTAGTTATGCATGGCTGGAAGCTCATTTCATCGCAATCCACTCTGCGAATCGCCACGTTATTGAAGATGAACGCCTGATGGTTAGGCGCAACCTGAACCAACGATTTTCTAAAGGAAGACACACCATGAATCTGAAGAAAAGCATCTTCGCCTCCGCCGCCGTTGCAGTTCTCGCCCTCACGTCGTTTAACGCATCCGCCCAGACCAACCCCAAGGTTGGCGGCGCAGCTATGTACGCGACCAAGACCATCGTCGAGAACGCAATCAACTCGCCCATCCACAAGACCCTCGTCGCCGCTGTCAAGGCTGCCGGCTTGGTCGACACGCTGAACTCCGCGGGCCCCTTCACCGTATTTGCTCCCACCGACGCTGCATTCGCCAAGCTCCCGGCAGGTACCGTCGACACGCTCCTCAAGCCTGAGAGCCACGACACACTGGTCAAGATCCTCACCTACCACGTCGTCCCCGGCAAGATCAGCTCCGGCGACCTGGTGAAGATGATCAAGGACGGCAACGGCAAGGCGACTGCAAAGACTGTCCAGGGCGAGGAGCTCACCTTCACCCTCTCCGGCAAGAAGGTTGTGATCACCGATGCCAAGGGTGGCAAGTCGACGGTCACCACCGCTAACGTCTACCAGTCGAACGGCGTGATTCACGTCGTCGACACCGTACTCATGCCCTAATTGGGAATGTTGACCTGCTCTCCCCAGTGAGCAATGGGGTACCGACGATCCTAATCGTCGGTACCCCGTTTATCTTTAACGCAAAAGAGTTATTGCCGTTCCCACCGTTATTGAGTAGTGAGCGCCGGACTTCTCTCCGGCACGATAGGAGTGTGCATATGAAATACATAGGGCAAGTCATGTTGGGAGACCTCGTGATGCTGGCACGGATCGGGGCGTACCTGTTGCTTGGAGCCGTGCCAACCGGACGTTTGAAACCATCCAGCAGATGGCCGGCGAAACGCGTATAACCGAATCAACCGCTATGCTCCATAAATTTGAAGCCGAACAATGGCTCCCGTTCCCTGTCGAAGCAGTGTTCGCCTTCTTTGCCAACCCTGAAAACCTTCCCCGCCTGATGCCCGCGTGGCAAAAGGCCCGCATTGAAGAGGCCTCCTTCGCCCCGCCCCCGCCGCGGCCGGTTCCATCCGACGCAGCCTTGAGTTTCCCCTCGATCGCCGCCGGCGCAGGCACCAAGATGACGATCAGCTTCCGCCCCTTCCCCTTCTCGCCGTTCCGCGTGCCTTGGGATGCCGAGATCACGGAATTTGAGTGGAATGATCATTTCTGCGACGTGCAGCACCGCGGACCCTTCGCGTACTGGAAACACTGCCACACCGTCCGCCCCGAAACCCGGCCCAACCCCCAGGGCGAGCCAATCGATGGAACCCTCCTCCGCGACGCACTGGAGTACGGAATGCACCTCGGCCCACTCGGCGAACTCGGCCACACCCTGTTCGCCCGTCACCAGATCGCCAGCATCTTCGCCTACCGCCAAAAGCGAACCGCCGCCTTGCTACCGCTGATGCGCCCCGTCCGCTCGCTTTTCAGCACGATATACTGACGCTAACGAGTCGCAACCCGCAGCGTCCGCGCATCCACCAACACCCGCAGATACTCCGCCGCCTTCTCCATCGCGCCCTCGGCCGTCAACCCATACTTCGCCTTCAGAGCCTCCGGCTTGCCATGCTCAATAAACGCGTCCGGCCAGCCAACACGCACGACCGGCACGGTCAACTCAAGCTCGTTCGCGCACTCCAACAGTGCAGACCCAAACCCGCCGGCCAGCACATGGTCTTCCAGCGTAATCAACAACCGGCAGCGAGTCCCATACAAATCAATGCAAGCACGGTCGACCGGTTTGGCGAAACGCGGATCGATCAGCGCTACACTCAGCCCTTGAGCCTCCAGAATATCGACCAGCCGCTGCCCTTCGCCCATCATCGCGCCGAGCGCAAAGATCGCGACATCCTCGCCGTCCTGCATCACTTCGGACTGCCCAATGGCAATCGCCTTCGGAGTCGCCTTCACCGCTACCCCTGGTCCGACGCCTCGCGGATAGCGAATCGCCGACGGCCCTGCATGCAGCATTGCGGTGTACATCATGTCGGCCAGCTGATCTTCGTCGCGCGGAACCATGTGCACAATGTTCGGAATTCCACGCAGGTAGCTGATATCGAATAAACCGTGGTGCGTCGGGCCATCGTCGCCCGAGAGCCCGCCGCGATCCATGCAGAACACGACTGGCAGATTTTGCAGGCAGACATCGTGCACAATCTGGTCGAAGGCCCGCTGCAGAAACGTCGAGTAGATCGCACAGAACGGCTTGTAGCCCTTTGTCGCCATACCTGCGGCAAATAGAACAGCGTGCTCCTCCGCAATCCCGACATCGAAGTACCGCTTGGGATGATGCGGGCGGAACAGGTCAAGCGCCGTCCCATTCGGCATCGCAGCCGTGATCGCGACAACCTTGTCGTTGTTGTCCGCAAGCTTCGTCAGCGACTCGGCAAAAATCTCGGAGTAAGTCCGTTGCCCGGCAGGCTTCGTCTCGCCCGTCTCCGGATGATACGCACCCAGCCCATGGAACTTCTTCTGCGAGTCGATCGCCGGTTGGAAACCACGGCCCTTCTGCGTAATCGCGTGCAGAACGACTGGCTTGTTCTGCTGCTTCAGGAATCTGAAGGTCTCGATCAGCAGCGGCAGGTTGTGCCCGTCGATCGGCCCAAAGTAGCTGAGTCCGAACTCCTCAAAAATAACGCCGCGGCCCACCAGCCCTTTGGCCGCTTCTTCGGCCTTGCGAGCCACGTGCCGCGCCGCCTTGCCACCGAATTTCTCCACCAGGTCGGCTGCCTTGTCGTGCAGACTGTTGTAGGTCGGATTCGTGGCGATCTTGTGGAAATACTCCGCAATGGCCCCGACATTCTTGTCGATCGACCACTCGTTGTCGTTCAGGATAATGATTAGCCGCTTCGTCTGTGCCGCGATGTTGTTCAGCGCCTCAAACGAGATCCCGTTGGTAAACGCCGCATCTCCCGCAAGCGCGACAATATGTTCCTTGCCGCCCGACATATCGCGGCCAACCGCCATACCCAAAGCAGCCGATAACGCAGTCCCGGCATGTCCCGCACCGTAGCTGTCGTGGACACTTTCCGTCCGCAGCATAAATCCGTTCAAGCCATCCGGCTGGCGAATCGTATGGAACTGCTCCTCGCGCCCCGTCAGCAGCTTGTGCACGTAAGCCTGGTGGCTCACGTCGAAAATAAAGCTGTCTGTCGGCGTGTCGAACACATAGTGCATGGCGATCGTCAGTTCCACCACACCCAGGTTCGGGCCAATATGCCCACCCGTTTTCGCCACGCTCAAAATCAAACGCTCGCGAATCTCCGACGCCAATTCAGTCAGCTGCTCCATGGAGAGGCGCTTGACGTCCGCAGGCGATTTGATCGTTTCCAGAATCTTGCTCATCCAATTCCTACCAGCACAATCTACAAGTATACGACGGCGGGGAAAAACTTCAGCGCTCAAGTGGTTTGTCTGTTGGCCTGCTCAACACAGGCTGTGCCCCATTCATCGCGCACTTGCGATGAGTGGGTGACCTGCGAAAGCACCGCTCACTCCGCCATCCCCTCCACCACCACTGCGCTCGGGGCCTCCGTCCCGAACTCCCCTTCCCACCGCGCTATAACTGCACTTGCGAGACAGTTCCCCACCACGTTGGTCATCGTGCGGCCCATGTCCATCAGCGCGTCGATCCCCAGAATCACAAAGATAGGCTCTGTCGGCAGGTTGAACGTCGCGGCCGTCGCCAGCAGCACCACCAGCGTCGCCCTTGGAACTCCCGCGACTCCCTTGCTGGTCAGAATCAGTGTCCCCATCATCATCAGCTGCGTACCCCACCCCATGTGGATGCCCGCCGCCTGCGCCACGAAGATACTCGCCAGCGCCAGGTACAGCGTCGACCCATCCAGATTGAAGCTGTAGCCCGCCGGAATCACAAACGAAACAATCCGCCGCGGCACGCCGAACGCCTCCATCGCCTCCATCGCCCGAGGAAGCGCAGCCTCGCTCGTCGCGGTCGCAAACGCAATTGACGCAGGCTCAGCCACCGCCTTCAAGAAGCGAATCACCGGAACACCAGCAATCAGAGCTGTCGGAAGCAGCACCAGCAAACCAAACGCCGCCAGAGCACCGTACAGCGTAAGCAGCAGCTTGCCTAGATTCACCAGAACTCCCAGCCCCATGTGGCCCACGGTGAATGCCATCGCCGCACCCACGCCAATCGGCGCAAAGTACATCACCACATTCGTGAACTTGAACATGACTTCGCTCAGGCTCTCGCACAGCCGCAGCACGGGAGCCCGTTTGGCCTCGCTCAACGTCGCCAGCGCAATCGCAAAGAACACCGCGAACACCGCCACCTGCAATATCTGCCCCTCCGCAATCGACTTCGCAATGTTCTCCGGAAACACATGCAGTAGAAAGTCGTCCCAATGCGTCGGCGCGACCTTGGCAATCGTCTCCGACGCCCCCGCCGCAGTTGGCATCAGCAGCCCCACACCCGCCTTCGAGATATTGATCGCCGCCAGTCCAATCCCCAGCGCCAGCGTAGTCAGAACCTCAAAGTAGATCAGGCTCTTCACGCCCATTCGCCCGACCGACTTCAGGTCGCCATGCCCCGCGATCCCCGTAATCATCGTCGCCAGAATTAGCGGCGCAACAATCGTCTTCACCAGCCGCAGAAAGATATCCGAGAACACCCGCAGATTAACCGCGAACGCCGGAAAGTCATACCCCAGCTCCGCTCCAGCCACCATCGCAACAAAGATCCACGGCGTAAGCTTTCCGCGTCCAACCGCCCACGCCGCCAGCAACAGGATCGCCACCCACCGCACGACCAGCATCGGCAAATGTCCTGACGGCCCGTGAAACAGGCTCGCGCCCAGTGCGAACAGGAACGCGGCCACACCCAGCACCACGGCTTCTCTCTTACTCGTTTGCTTTTGCATTGGGTTGAAGATTAGCAGGCCAACCCCCACCTCCGCCCCCAAAACTTTGCATCGTTGGCCTACCCCAAGAGTCCGTCTTGCTTAAGGGCACGGGTTCACCCGTGCCGTAACTGCTCGAGTTGAAGTCCGGCTTCAGCCGCTGGGGTACGCTTTTCGTGGTCGCAAGGACTTCCCAGTGCCCGCTGCCAGCCCGACCCGTCCATCTGATAACTTCTCTTTGAGGCACCCATGTCGAATCAAACCCTGCAAGTCGCCCAACTCTCCGCCGCAGCCGGCGAAAAGCTCTTCGGCACCGTCGAATTCCCCGTCCAGGGCCAGCCCTACAGGCTCCCCCTATGGCTCATCCACGGCGACCAGCCCGGCCCAACCCTCGTCGTCACCGGCGGAGTCCACGCCGCCGAGTACGCCAGCATCGCGGCAGCGCTTGAACTCGGGCAATCCCTCGCCCCCACCGGCCTGCACGGCCGCGTCATCGTGGTCCCGGTCGTCAACATCCCCGGCTTTGCCGCGCGCTCCATCTACGTCTGCCCACTCGACGGCAAAAACCCCAACCGCGTCTTCCCCGGCGACCCCACCGGGACCGCATCCGAGCAGCTCGCCGACTGGCTCTTCCGCAACGTCATCTCCCTCGCCGACTACTACGTCGACATGCACGGCGGCGACCTCATCGAGGAACTCATCCCGTTCACCATCTTCTTCCGCTCCGGCAACGAGCAGGTCGACGCCAAGTCGCTCGAAATCGCCAAAGTCTTCGGCATTCCCTACCTCGTCCCCAGCGTCAATCCCGGCTCGACCATCGCCGCAGCCTCCGCCGCAGGCATCCCCGCCATCCTCACCGAGTCCGGCGCGCAGGGCATCTGGACCGCCGACCAAGTCGCCGACCACACCAACGGCCTTCAGCGCCTGATGCAACACCTCAACATGATCCCCGGCGGCTCCCCTGAGCCCACACAATCCACCGTCCTCGAACACTTCCATTGGCTCCGCAGCGACCACGAAGGCTTCTGGTACCCGCAGGTCGCCGCCGGAGACACCGTCCACGCCGGCCAGGTCTTAGGCTGCGTCAAGGATTGGGAAGGCAACATCCTCCAAACAGGCCACAGCCCCGACCACGGCACCGTCCTCTTCATCGTGTCGTCCCTCGCCATCCATCAGAACGATCCGCTCTTCGCTGTCGGCGCTTGAACCGGCGGAGTCGCCCCATAACACAACGCTGAAATATCGCCTTTCGCAGTACCGGTGGGAGCATGGGGCTTCAGCCCCATGAATCAAGCCAGGGTAATGAGAAGGGCTTCAGCCCGGGGTCGTTCACTCGCGTCGGTAATCAGAGTTGTTCAAGAAATTCTCCCGTCGCTTCCGGAGTCTGGGCCTTAGGGCCGAAGGGCCGACACATACCAGACCAGCCCGAAGGGCTTGGTCCGGTACCGACGAGCATCCGAGGGCTGTAGCCCCCATAGGCAACGGCAGGATCAGATTTGAGAATGACAACATCAACCTAACTACAACAGCCCGCCGTCAGGCCAGTTTCGCCAATGCGTATTAGGAGATTGCGACGGCTTATAAAAACCCACGTTCCCCGTGGCAAGAACATGCGCTAGTTGCTGGAAGGTCTCCGATCCGCTTGGCCGAGCATCATCATCGACAACATCAGGGTGATGCCACTCCTCCAATGTCAGGATTTGTGTCATGTCCGGGAGCACACTTACACGCCGCTCATGTTCGGTCGCAAGGACAAACTCTCTTGCGACATCTGCCATGTAACGGCAAAGCTCGAAGACCTGAACGTGCGGCGGATCTTGGAGCGTTATGCCGAGTTGCACGTATTGGTCAAAAGACGGAATCGGCTGCCTCTCGCCGCGGATAATCAACTCCTTTGCGCCGTCGGCCACGACCCAGTCCTGATCGTCCTGCCAGTCGCCTTCGCTGATAGGGCAAAAGAATCGAGAGTCATTGTTGGGATTGCTTGCAAGGTAACGCTCGTAAGCTTCATGCGATACATACTTACTGGGGGCGTCGCGATCATGCAGGCGACTCGCGAAAGTATGAACGTGGGTGTCTGGCAGTCCAGAACGAGGCGAGAAGCCAAACACCTCGATTACCATTGCCCAGTCAGCCTCGGTTCGATACAGCGAAAGACGAGTTGCCGCCAGATAGACGTACCCGTTGTCCAGCATCGGGAACGTGAACTGGTCGCAACAACGGTCAAGCACAGAGAGAATATGGCCGACCTCGATGGGCATAGTCCGATTATCCTCCGACGTTGCCTGACCGACACCGACAATGTGCGGTCTGCTGCGACGCGTGCTTTGAAGGTCTAGCGAGTAGCAATCAACAGGTAGTACCATCATCGCAATCCTCAGCCCCCGGAGAAACCCCTTTGCGCCTTGCCCGCCTCGCCCTGCCTCTAGCTCTTATGTCCTTCGCGACAACCCCGCTCGCCATCGCCGCCCCACCCGCGCATCCGCACCTCCTCCAGCGCCCGGCCCTCACCAAAACCCACATCGTCTTCAACTACGCCGGCGACCTCTGGACCGTCGAGCGCTCCGGCGGCAAGGCCACGCGGCTCACCGTCGGCGTCGGCATCGAGACCTCGCCCATCGTCTCCCCCGACGGCCAGACCGTCGCCTTCTCCGGCGAGTACGACGGCAATACCGACGTCTTCACCATCCCCATCGGCGGCGGCGTACCCAAGCGCGTCACCTACCATCCCGCAGTCGACGTCCCCGTCTCCTGGACCCCCGACGGCGCAAAAATCGTCTTCCGTTCCAACCGTGACTCCGCCAGCCGCTACACCCAGCTCTACCAGGTAGCCGCCGCCGGTGGCCCCGCCAAGCTGATGCCGCTCCCCATGGGCTACACCGGCGACATCTCGCCCGACGGCAAGTTCATCGCCTACGAGCCCATCGCCCTGCCCTTCGGCTTCAACTACGCCACCTACGTCGCCTGGGGCAACTACCACGGAGGCCAGGCCGGCACCATCAACGTCACCTCAATGGGCGACCTCACCACAACCACCATTCCCCACGACAAAAACAGCGACTTCGCCCCCGTCTGGATGAACGGCAAGGTCTACTTCCTCTCCAACCGCAAGGGCGCAACCGGAATCTTCTCCTACGATCCCTCCTCCAAAGCAGTCACCGAGGTCTTCCACAACACCGGCTCCGACCTTCATTCACTCGCCGGCGGCGCCGGCGGCCTGGTCTACGATCAGCTCGGCGAAATCTACCTCTTCGACCCCGCATCGAGGCAGTCGAAGATGGTCGCGATCAACGTCGACAGCGACCTGCCCGAAGTCCGCGAGCGTATCGAATCCGTCAGCGCCCAGATCCTCCACGCCGGCATCTCCTCCACCGGCCTCCGCGCCGTCTTTGAGGCCCACGGCGAAATCCTCACCGTCCCCGCCAAGAAGGGCCCCACCCGCGACCTCACCAACACCCCCGGCGTGATGGAGCGCGATCCAGCCTGGTCCCCCGATGGCCAATCCATCGCTTACTTCTCCGATGAATCCGGCCTCTACGCCCTGCACGTCGCCAGCCAGAACAGCGAAGGCGCGGTCAAGAAGTTCCCCCTCGCCCCCGAACCCGCCTACTACTTCCACCCCCGCTGGTCACCCGACTCCAAGTCGCTCGCGTTCTACGACAACCGGCTCAACCTCTGGGCGCTCGACACCACCAGCGGCAAACTGAGCAAGGTAGGCGACCCCAACACCTTCTCTGAAATTCAGCACGATTACGCCTGGTCGCCCGACTCGAAGTGGCTCGCCTACACCCGCATCGTCTCGAACCACATGTACGCCATGTACCTCTACTCCGTCGCCACCGGTGCCAGCACCGAGGTGACCGACCAGATGGCCGACCTGCGCTTCCCGGCCTTCGACCGCAACGGCAAATACCTCTACTTCACCGCCAGCACCAACGAGGGCAGCTCCGCCTTCGGTCTCGACATGACCAGCGACCTGATCCGCAGCAATCGCAGCATCTACGCGATGGTTCTCGCAGCCGACGGAGCCAGCCCGCTGGCACCCGAAAGCGACGACGAAAAGACCGTAGCCGAAGCAAAGGAACGCAACAAGGACATGGGCGATGAGCCCGCCAAAACAGACGAAGCCGCCCCAGCCCCAGCTCGTCGCGCCAACCAACCGGCAACTCCGTCCACCACGCCCACCAAGGTCGATCTCGACGGCATCCAGTCCCGCGTCGTCGCCCTGCCGCTCCCCGCCCGCGTTTACGCCGATCTCGAATCCGGCAAGGCTGGCGGCTTCTTCTTCCTCGAACGCGCCGACGAAGGCGGACGAGGCGGCGCAACGCTCAAGCGCTTCTCGCTCGAAACCCGCAAGGCCGACACCATCGCCGAGCGCGTCATGAGCTACGACGTCTCGGCCAACGGAGAGAAAATCCTCCTAGCCCAGCCTCGCGGCGGTGCTACAGATGACGAACCCGCCGCCGGCGCCGGACGCCCCACCGCAGGTTATTCCATCGTCAACGCGGCCCCCGCTCCCGCCGGAGCAGCCGCCCGCCCCCCGGCTGGCGAATCGAACGCCCTCAACCTCGCCGATATGCAGGTCCGCGTCAACCCCGCCGCCGAGTGGATGCAGATGTACCACGAGGTCTGGCGCGTCGAGCGTGCCTACTTCTACGACCCCGGCTTCCACGGCGTCGATACCATCGCCGAAGAGAAACGCTTCGAGCCCTACGTCGCCTCCATCGCCTCGCGCACCGACCTCAACTACATCTTCGCCGAGATGCTCTCAGGCTTCTCCGTAGGCCACCTGCGCGGCAATGGCGGCGAAATTCCCGAAGCCAGGCGCATCCCCGGCGGCCTCCTCGGAGCCGACTATGCCATCACCAACAACCGCTACTGCATCGCCAAGCTCCTCACCGGAGGCCACTGGAACCCTGAGCTAATTGGACCGTTGACCCAGCCCGGCCTGAAGGTCAAAGTCGGCGATTGCATCCTCGCCATCGGCGGCAAAGACCTTACCGCAGCCGACGACATTCAGCGCTCGCTCGAAGGCACGGCCGGCCACGCCGTCACCGTCAAAATTGGCTCGGCAGACGGCGCCGGTTCGCGTGAGATCACGGTCATCCCCGCCCGTACGGAGGCCGCGCTCCGCAACAACGATTGGATCGAATCGAACCAGGCCAAGGTCGACAAGCTCTCCGGCGGCAAGCTCGCCTACGTTTACCTGCCCGACACCGGACAGGGCGGCTTCACCAACTTCAACCGTTACTACTACGCCCAGCAGGATAAGCAGGGCGTCGTGATCGACGAGCGCTTCAACGGCGGCGGCCAGGTCGCCGACTACATCATCCAGGCAATGCAGCGCACCCTCTTGTCTTACTGGTCGCCGCGCTACGGCCAGATCGACCGCACTCCGAACGCCTCAATACTCGGGGCCAAGGTGATGATCATCAACGAGTTCGCCGGCTCCGGTGGTGACGCCATGCCATACCTCTTCCGCCAGCAGAAGCTCGGCCCCCTCGTCGGCAAGCGCACCTGGGGCGGCCTGGTCGGCATCGGAGCCATCCCGCAACTCATGGATGGAGGTACCGTCACCTCACCCAGCTTCGGCCAGTTCTCGCCCGCCGGGGAGTGGGACGTCGAAAACCGTGGCGTCGAGCCCGACTACGTCATTGAGCAAGACCCGAAAGCAGTAGCCGAAGGCCACGACCCGCAACTCGAAAAGGCCGTAGCCCTCGCCCTCGAAGAGCTGGCCAAACACCCCGTCCCCCAACCCAAGCGCCCCGCCTACCCCAACTATCACAAGAACTAACCGGACCACCGGGTGCCCCATCCTCGGCCAGCAGTGTCATCGCTGGAAAGGGTGGGGTATCGTTAGCGGAAGCAAACGACCGCTTTCGCTAATACGGGAACCAAGCCCATCGCTCCCACGTATGATCCCTTCAAGGAGTCCTACGCCATGTCCCGCACTGCACGCCGTCATCTCGGTATACTCGCGGCCTTCCTACTCTCTTCCGGCCCCTGTCTCCTCGCGCAGGGAGCCCCCATCGTCGAAGAGCCCGGCTACACGCCGACGCTCATCTTTGACGTCGCGACTATCCGCCAGTCGCCGCCGCCCGACGCCAATTTCCACGTCTCGGTCTCCAGTCCGCCGCACTCCAGCCGCTTCGAAGCGACGAACCTTCCCATGAAGGCCCTGCTCCAGATCGCGTACGGCTTTGAGGCCCCGGTCGTCGGCGCACCAGACTGGATTGCCAACACCTTCTACAACATTCAGGCTCGCTCGGACGCCGAAGCCGATGCCAGGCTCGCCAAGCTCAATGACAACGAGGTTCGGCTGGAGAAGCGGAATGCGATCCGCGCCCTGTTGGCCGACCGTCTCGGGATGAAGACCCACCTCGAAACGCGCCCAACCTCCATCTACAACCTCGTCCTCGATAAGGGCGGACACAAGATGAAGCTCGTACCCGCGCCGCCCGCCGGTGACGCGCCAGCGTCCATGAAACCGGCCGACGTCCAGACCCACGGCTCCCAGCATGGCCTCGAGTTCGACGGAACCGATGCCTCGATGACCGCCATCACCGCCGCCCTCAGTTCCATGGTTGAATCCCCGGTCCTCGACAAGACCGGTCTCAAGGGCGTCTACAACTACAAGCTCCAGTTCGGCCGCGATTGGTCTGCCCACGACCCCGATAGCTGGCCCTCCATCTTCACTGCGGTGCAGGAACAGCTTGGGCTCACGCTTGAACCGCTCCACGAGGCCGTGCCCAACCTGGTCGTAGACCACATCGCCAAGCCAACCGAAAACTGATCTCCGGGTACCCCATCTCAATCGGCCTGATCGATTGAGGTGGGGTCGCGACGCTCCAGTCTGCGCCCAAATTTGCTAGCATCATCCCATGTTTGCCCGCACAGTCCGTGTCTACCTCCTAGGGTCCATCTCCGCAGTGGTTATCCCCCTCGCGGCCCAGGTTCCCGGAACAATCCCCGGAACCGCCCCCGCATCTCCAAGTTCCTACAAGATCATCAGCCCGGTCACCGCCCCCACCGTCACTCCCGGCCAGATCACCCTCATCGAGCTGGAAACGAAGTTCGCCCAGGCGGTCGCCGAGGGCGGTGGCAAGGCCTTCGCGACCTGGTTTGCCGACGACGCCGTCACCCTCAACAACGGCAAGCCTGCCACTCTTGGCCGGGGCGCAATCGCCGCCACCGCCACCTGGAGCCCGAAGGAATACTCGCTCACCTGGGTCGCCCAGGGAGCCCAGATGGGCCCCTCCAACGACATGGGCTTTACCTGGGGACACTACGAAGGCCGCTCCACCGACAAAAATGGTCAGCCCGTCATCGTAACCGGCCGATATATCACCGTATGGAAGAAGACTCCCGACGGAACCTGGAAGGTAGCGATGGACGCCAGCGCCGACGAGCCCCCCGCCGCCGGCGATTGCTGCTCACTCCCGAAACGCTGAGCAATCCCCCAAATCCTGTCATGCTGAGCGAAGGGAATCGCGCTTTTTTGCGATTCACGCAGTCGAAGGACCTCGACACCCATAGCCTGCCCCAGGATTTACCCCTGTCCGCCCGAGATCTCCGTCCGCACCCCCAAGTTCCCGTAACCCGTTGATAAGGTACGTCTAAAGTAGGAGAGCTAAGCCCCATCCGTGTTTCCTACCATTTGAATCGTATGAAGTCTTCCGCCAAAGAAGAGTTGCAGCGCGCCGAGGCCCTCGAACACTACGAGGCCATCCTTGGCGTGCCCGACCCTTCCATGGCCGAAATCACCGCCATGGCCGCCGAAATCTGCGGCACGCCCATGGGCGGCATCTCGCTCCTCGGCCCCGACGCCGTCTACTTCCAGGCCCGTATCGGCCCCGGCCCAGCTCGCTTCGCCCGCGGCCGGATGCCGTGTGAGATCTGCATCCACGGCGAAGGCGTTTACGAGATCGTCGACGCCCGATACCACAAGGATTTTCGTCCCGACGGCATCATGATCGCGGGCCGAGCATTCCGCTTTTACGCCGGAGCCCCTCTCACCACCCCCGCCGGGATCACCATCGGCTGCCTTTTCGTGCAGGATTCCGTCCCTCACACCCTGAACGATCAACAAAAAAGGGTGCTCCTCACCTTAAGTAAGCAGATCATCAATCGGTTTGAGCTCAACACGCGTACTTGGATCATGGAGCGCGAAGGACGGGTACGTCAGCGAGTCGAATCCGCCCTGACGGTTGAGCGAAATTTCGTCTCGACGGTCCTCGAAACCATGGGCGCGCTGGTCGCCGTCTTCGATACCGCCGGCCGCATCGTCCGCTTCAACCGCGCCTGCGAGGAGGTCTCCGGCTACGACTTCGCCTCGCTCACCGGCCGCTATCTCTGGGATCAGCTCATCCCGCCGGCCGATGTTCCCAAGGCCATCCAGAACTTCGAGCGCCTCCGCGGCGGCCAGGTCCCCGCCAGCTTCGAAAACCAGTGGCGCCATCGCGACGGCTCGCTCAAGCGCATCGCCTGGTCCGCCACCTCGCTGGTCGACGAGCAGTCCCAGGCCACCTTCCTCATCATGACCGGCATCGACGTCACCGTGCAGCGGTCCGCCGAGGGAACTCTCCGCGAGAGCGAAGCCCGATACCGCCAGCTTGTCGAAGGCTCGCTCGGCATGGTCTGCACCCACGACCTCAAAGGCATCCTGCTTTCCGTCAACACCCACGGAGCCGAAAGCCTTGGCCGTTCCGTTGCCGAAATGACCGGCCAAAGCCTGGCCTCATTCATGCCGTCCGGGCACCGCTCCGAGGTCGCCGACTACCTCCGCGGCATTGTCGCCACCGGCGACGCCCAGGGCCGCCTCCACATTTGCGACCGCGACGACAACGTCCACGTCATCGCCTACCGCAACAAGCTCATTCGACTCCAGGACCGTGAGCCCTATGTCCTCGGCTTCGGCGTCGACATCTCCGAGCAGGTCCGCGCCGAAGAAAAGCTCCGCGCCCTCATCCACCAGTCCAATTCCATCCTGGAAAGCGTCGGTGACGGCATCTACGGCGTCGACCTCGACGGTCGTGTCACAGTCGTCAATCCAGCGGCCGCCCAGATGCTCGGTTACGAGCCCAACGAGCTGCTCGGCCGCAACTTCCACGACCTCGTCCTCCACACCCGCACCGACGGCAGCCCCTACCCGGCCACCGAGTCGCCCGTCCTCACCACCATCCACAACCTCGACACCATCCGCGTATCCAACGAAATCTTCTGGCGCAAGGACGGCACCAGCTTCCCCGTCGAGTACGTCGCCCGCCCCCAGATCGAATCCACCGACGCAGCAACTCCCGGCAAAGCCATCGGCGTCGTCGTCGCCTTCACCGACACCACTGAGCGCCGCCAGCTCGACCGCATGAAAGACGAGTTCATCTCTACCGTCTCGCACGAGCTCCGCACGCCCCTCACCAGCCTTCGCGCCGCTCTCGGCCTCGTCACCGGCGGAGCCCTCGCCACGCGCCCCGAGAAAATGCAGCAGATGCTCGAAATCGCCATCGGCAACACCGACCGCCTCATCCGCCTCGTCAACGACATCCTCGACATCGAGCGCATCTCCAGCGGCAACGCCGAGCTCCACTACGCCATCTGCCCCGCCACCGCATTGCTCGAACGCGCCGTTAGCCTCCAGCAGGCCGCCGCCCTCAAAACCAACCTCCGCCTCACCATCGACGCGGGCGACGTCGAAGTCTGGGCCGATCCCGACCGCATCCTCCAGGCCCTGGCCAACCTCATCTCAAACGCCACGAAATATTCGCCGCCCGGCGGCGAGATCAACCTCACCGCCCGCAACGTTGACGACAAGACCGCCCAGTTCGACGTCCACGACCAGGGCCGCGGGATCCCGCACGAGAAGCTCGAAACCATCTTCGGTCGCTTCCAGCAGGTCGACGCATCCGACTCCCGAACCATGGGCGGAACTGGCCTCGGGCTAGCGATCTGCCGCAGCATCATTGCCCAGCACGGCGGCAAAATCTGGGCCACCAGCCCCCCCGGCGAAGGCGCAACCTTCCACTTCACGCTGCCCCGTCACCCGAGCAGCCATCTGCGTTAGCAAAACTTGTTCCGATCCGCTCTGATGCGTGCCGCTATTGCATTTGCCTCTGGTTTTCATGGCACACATGATGTGTGATAGATAAATCACAGATTAGGATCCTAAAGACACCGAGCGGAAGCCACCCCAAAGGACGTCCTTATCTACGAGACCGAAGATGGTCGAGCTCCGTTTAGCGACTAGATGGACGGCATCGAGGGCAAACCCATCTATACATAGTGATGACGCGTCTTGTCCGGGTAGAGCTAGGAACCTTCGGCGAGCATCGTGGTGTCGGCGAAGGTGTCACCGAACTGGTCATCAACTTCGGCCCAGGCTACCGTATTTACATCGGCCAGGATGGCAGCGAAATCGTGATCCTTTTGATCGGCGGAGATAAAAGATCGCAGGACGCTGACATCAAAACAGCAAAGCGATATTGGAGGAACGACAATGCCTAAAACAACTCGGTCCTACCGTTCCTGGCAACTCGATAAACTGTCGGACCCGGAGCGCGCCGCAAGCTATCTCAATGCCGCTCTTCAGGAGTCTCCCAAGGTCTTCAAGTCCGCGCTGGCAAAGGTCGCTCAGGCCAACCAAATGTCGAAAGTTGCAAAAGAGGCCGGCGTTCAACGTGAATCACTCTACCGGTCTCTCTCGGATCAGGGAAATCCAACCCTCGAAACGCTCCGCGGCGTTCTGGGCGCGGTCGGTCTTCATCTGGCGGTGACTCCGCTGGTCCACGAGCCCGAAACCGTGAACGAACGGATTCCCAACTTATCGGCAAAAGGGCATAAGGCCGACCGTGGGAATCGCCTCTTTCTTTCCTTTCTGCCCCATTTCTGTTACAAATATGTTGGACCGTATAAGGGACTCACCGTCCCGCGACTTTTCTACCAAAAGCCGTATCTTTTTCAGACAGCAGGTTTTTAAGTAATGGCGAAGGCAATGTGGAACGGGCAGCTTTTGGCCGAGAGCGAAACGACCGAAACGGTCGAAGGTAACGTCTATTTTCCCGATGAAAGCGTCAATCGCCAGTTCCTGAGGCCCAGTTCCACGACCTCAAGCTGCCCCTGGAAGGGCCAGGCACGCTACTACACCCTGTTCGTCGACGGCCAGGAAAACCCCGACGCCGCCTGGTACTACCCCGATCCGAAGCCCGCAGCAAGAACCGTAAAGCACCACATCGCGTTCTGGCGCGGAGTCGAAATCACCAAGTAACGCATTTCGAATCAATTACTTACGAAACTCGCAGACCTCCCCGCGACCACGTACCATGATAGACCTAAGTCCTTTCGATTCAGGAATTTGCCCAAATGTCCTTTGTCTTCAACAACTTAGCAATTAGACTTTCGATCTAAGTCTTTTGTTTTCCGGACTTTACCAACTTTAGTGGGAGGGGGGGGACCTGACAACTCCAGCCCGGCTCAATATGCCTGCGCCCGATCCAGCGGCAACCGCACCTGAAAGCATGTATTTCCCGGCTTCGACTGCACCGAAATCACACCAGAATGCTTGGCGACGATCCGCTGCACGGTATCCAAACCAAGGCCAAGCCCCTTCCCTGGAGCTTTAGTCGTGAAAAACGGCTCGAAGATCCGAGATTGCAGCTCCGGCGGAATGCCCGTCCCGCTGTCCCGAATCTCGACCACCGCCATCTGCTCCTGCAACTTTGTCTTCAGGTGTAGCACGCCCCCGTTGGGCATAGCATCGAGCGCATTTTCAATCAAAGCCGTCCACACCTGGTTCAACTCGCTGCCGTAAGCGTCGATATCCGGCATGTCCGGATCGAAGTCCGTCACAACCTCCACATCGGCAAGCCGCGACCCCACCATGCTAAGCGTCCGCTCCAGCGACTGGGCCAGATCAACATCCTGAATAGGAGCCTGGTCCATGTAGCTGTAGTCCTTGATCGCCGAGATCAGGTCGAAGATGCGTACTGTCGAGCTGACAATGGTCTCCGCCATCCGCTCCACGCGAAGGCTGCTGGCGAACGCCTGCATGGCGGGCCCAAGCACGTTGTCGGGAAATTCCCGCGCAAACTCATCCAGATACGAGAGCGGAAAACGCGTCTCGGCGATCGAGGGCGCAATCGTCCAGGCATCGGGAACGTGATGAGCCTCTAGCCACTCCAGAATGGTCGCTTCGCGGTCCGCACCCGCAAGCGGGTTGGCCTCCGCCACGGCATCGAAGCGTTCAAAGCTGGACATGTTTGCGCGGGTGCGCGCTACCCAATCCTGCAGCTTTTGCGAGGTGTCCGTAGAGAGGCAGATCGCTCCAAGGGCGTGCTTGCGGTCGCCGTAGTCGCGCAATTCCGTAAATAACGAGGCAGCCGAACGTTGCGCCGCCGATGCCGGATTGTTCAGCTCGTGCGCCAGATTCGCCGCCAGCTTTCCGAGTGCGGCCAGCTTCTCGGCCTGCCCCTCCATCCGCGTCACTTCGCGCACCCTCGTCAGCAGCACGCCGACGCAGCGCTGCGCCATCGAAGGGATGGCTGCCAGCATCTCTGGAAACATTTCCTTCGGGATATCCAGCGTCCACACCTGGCCCACCGCGTACCCCGTGCCGCCATAGCCTTTCATCCGCGAGAACGGCAAAATCCCGGACATCTGTCCCATGCGCGCAATGAAAAACGAGACATTTCCCGATTGAGCGCGACGAATATGCACCTCCCCGCCCAGCATGATGTTCATACCCGTCGGCGGGTCGCCTTCACGAAACAGAATTGCCCCGGGCTCCGCCGTCTGCTCGATCCCGTGCTTCGCAAGCCAGAGATAATCCTCATCCGACATGCCATCAAGCGCTTCAATCTTGCGCAGCGCGGCGACAATTTCCTCGCACGGCGAGTGCGCGACCATGAGCGACGGCGGTGCAACAGGAGACGCTACCGGCTCGGACGATGCGGGGTTCAGTATCGAGGTTGCCATTTGCATATGATGCTCTTCTACGCCCAACGCCGCAAATTCGTTCCCGCCTTCTGCGGATAAGTCCCTGAAACGACGAACCCCATGTCAATCGCCACCGGGAGGCAATCAACATGGGTTGGTCATGAGTAAAGACGCTAGGCTTTGACGACCGCGCCATCCTGAACCTTCACCGGGTCCAGGAATGGCATCCCAGCGCGAAGTTCCGCTCCGACCTTTTCGATCAACGTGTCTGCCTCTTGCTTACGGATGCGCGCGAACTCGTGGCGTCCGGTCTCGTTCTCTTCGATGAACTTCTTCGCGAAGGTGCCGTCCTGAATGTCGGTCAGCAGGCCCTTCATGGCCTTCTTTACCTCGTCCGTGACGATGCGCGGACCGGCAACGTAGTCGCCCCACTCCGCGGTGTCGGAGATGGAGTGGCGCATGTACTCCAGGCCGCCGCGGTACATCAGGTCGACGATCAGTTTCAGCTCGTGCAGGCACTCGAAGTAGGCGAGTTCGGGCTGGTAGCCAGCCTCGACCAGCGTCATGAAGCCTGCCTTGACGAGGGCGGATGTACCGCCGCACAGAACGGCCTGCTCGCCGAAGAGGTCGGTCTCGGTCTCTTCGGTGAAGGTGGTCTGGAGAACGCCGGCGCGGGTGCAGCCGATGCCCTTGGCGTAGGAGAGCGCCAGCGCCAGCGCAGTGCCGCTGGGATCCTGCTCGACTGCGACCAGTCCGGGTACGCCGCCGCCCTCGGTAAACACTTCACGGACGCGGTGGCCGGGAGCCTTGGGCGCGACCAGCGATACATCCGCCGTGGCGGGCGGAGTGATGGTGCGGAAGCGGATGTTGAAGCCGTGCGCGAACATCAGCGTCACATTAGGCTTCATGTTCGGCTCGATCTCGGCGTGGTAAACCTTGGCGGCGGTCTGGTCGGGCGTCAGATTCATAATGACGTCAGCCCACTTGCTCACCTCAGCAACCGTTCCAACAACCAGCCCGGCGTTGCGGGCGCGCTCGGCGTTCTTCGAGTCGGGACGAAGACCAACGCGGACATCGACGCCCGAATCCTTCAGGTTGAGGGCGTGTGCGTGGCCCTGCGAGCCGTAGCCGATGATGGCGACTTTTTTCGCCTGGATAAGAGAGAGGTCTGCGTCTGCGTCGTGGTAGGTCTTTGCCATTTCGTTCGTTTTCCTTTGAGAGTAATGGTAGCTGAGAAAGAAGGGCGACCACGGATTTCACGGATAAACACGGATTCAGAAACATTCAGACGGTTTTATCCGTGTCGATCCGTGAAATCCGTGGTCGCTTTGCGCTTAGGTTTCGTCTTCGACGTTGTCGAATTCGTTAGGAAGGATATCTTCCCGAGTTGTGGGCGGCGGCGTGGTCGTGCCGTTTGGTGTGCCGAGCGCTTTGAGCACGCGGCTGGTGTGATGACCGCGACGCATGGCCATGCGGCCGGTGCGCGAGACCTCGAGGATGGTATAGCCGCTCTCCGTGATGACCTGGACCAGGCCTTCGATCTTGGAGGAGCTGCCGGTGAGTTCGAGCATGATGGATTCGGGGGCGAGGTCGACGATGCGCGCCTTAAAGACGTTGGCAAGCTCGAAGATCTGTGAGCGCGACGCCTGACCTAGCGGCGATGTTGGACCCGCAGCGACCTTGATGAGGCAAAGCTCACGAATGACCGCTTCGCTGCGGCCTACCTCATCGACGTCGACGGTAATCTCGAGCTTGTAGAGCGAAGCCTTGATGCGATGCGCGGAATGCTCCGGCGCCTCACAGACGATCGTCATGCGCGAGGTGTCGGCGCGCTCTGATTCGCCCACCGTCAGCGAGACGATGTTGATGTTGAGGCGGCGGAAGAGCGAGGCGACGCGGGTGAGGACGCCGGGTTTGTCTTGAACGAGAGCGACGAACGTGTGCAGCATGGTGGCCTCAGTTGATTGAAAGTTGATTGTGCGCAGAGAGGCTGTAAAGAATGTGCAGGCGATGGGCGTGTCCCAGAGCGATTTTGGGGTGGTCGAAGGTAAGCTCCGGGCGATGCGTCATGCCAAGTTTGCGCATGACATTTCGTGACGCGGTGTTGGCTTCCACGGTGATAGCCACCACTTCGCTGAGCCCTACAGTGGTGAAGGCGTGGTCAATGACGCGGCGAGCGCCTTCGGTCGCCAGTCCCCTGCCCTGCGCGTGATGTCCAAGTCGCCAACCAATTTCAACAGCAGGCTGTGGCAGATTTGGAATCTCGTAACGCATGGTCTGCATGCCCAGAACGCCGGCCAACGCGCCCGTCTCGCGCTCCTCAGCGGCGAACATGGTGAAGCCATCTCGGACCATCTGCATGTTGTAGCGGTCGATGGCTTCGTCGCTCTGCTCGCGGGAAAGCGGCGCTTCGAAGAAGCGCATCACGTCGCCGTCGGCGTTCATCGCCGCGAACGGTGCGCGGTCTTCTTCGCGCCAGGCACGGAGCAGAAGACGTGGGGTATCGAGTTGGAGAGTGTCGGTCAAGGGATGATCTGTTAGTCGTACAGGAAGTGCCAAACTCGTCCGACGATGGCCTTGGGAATGCCCAGCGGGCCACGCTGCAGAATCGGTTTGAGCGGGGTGGGAGCAGGCCACGAAGTGATAGGCGGCGGCGTGGTCGCGCGGAACTGTTCGCGGGTTACACCTTCGTGTCGCGCCAGTATCTGCTCGATGCTGTTGCGGAGCGGGCTATCCTTGCGGACGAACCAGCACTCGTGCCGTCCAAGGTAAGTCGCGAGATGATAGTGCGCTCGATAAGCCGAGTTGCCGTAGGGCAGAATCCACGACTGATAGTTGTCCGTCGAAGCCCCAGTAATGACATTGCGTGTGAGCGCGGGCCAGGTGCGTCCCTGATACGGCACCTGCCAGTCGGAACGCGGTGTGCAGGCCATGTTGTTCTCGCCCTTGACCGGTGACGGCAATACCAGCAGAAGATCGGGGTGAACACTCTCAACATCGGATGGCTGGAAAAGGTGATGCGCAAAACGATCGGTGTTCAGACCCCATGCGTCGTAGGCGGTCCAACGAGAGTAGTACGGGAGGACGCCGGCCTCGGAGATGATCATGGTGCCCTTGAATTGGGCGAGGTCCTTGGCGAGTTCGGTGCGGTTGTCGAACATGTGCGGCCACACCTGCGTCGTGTCGTCGATCCACACAACCATTGGGAAAACGAGCCAGCAGAGCAGGCCGATGCGAAGGAGAGTCGCGCTCTCGACGCGCAGGCTTTGCCAGTTCATCGCGATCAGAACGGCGATGCCCACGGGCAGGTAAATGTAGAAGCGATGGCCTACGTTCTGGTCGAGCCGCATCGCCATGTAGAAGAGGTTCGGCAGCACGACGAGGCAGAGCAGCACGGCTTGATTTTTCTTATCGCGCAGACGGCCGCGCAAGACGAACCAGAGGATCGTGATAGCAAAGAAGCTTAGGAGCTTGCCCTCGTGCAGCGACGAATACACGAATAGGCCAAGGGCGCGAGCGACACGCGGGTTGTCAGCCTTGACCAGGAAGGTAAGCGGCAGCAATTGACCGAAGTAGTGCCAGCGCCACAGAAAGTAGAGGGTTCCAGGGACGATGAAGAACGCGGTTTGCAGCAGGAAGCGGCGGCCACGGTTGGGATACAGGATCAGCGCGGCGAGCATCAGCGGGACTGCGAACACAATTCCGTCGGGGCGAAACAGGCACAGGATGATCGCTGAGATGGGGACTGCCACGTCGTTCTGCTGCAGGAAGTACCAAGTCATCAGCACGAGCAACACTGCGAACGGGAGCACAGAGAAGCCCAAGGCGGCGGCAGCAATCTGCGGCATGATCGCCATTGTGCCGGCGACGAAAAGCAGAGGCAGCGGCGTGACTTTGCAGCCCGCGATCTTAACCAGCAGCGCGCCGAGCAAGGCGATCGAGACGACGTTGACCAGCGCGATCAGCCAGAAGGCGTCGATGCCAAGCTTCATGCCCAACGCGAGGAAGGCCATCCACAGGAAGTCAGTCGCGCCCTCGGCATGAACGCCGCCGGGGATGAACGTGATGGCGCCGGTCTCTGCAAGGTTGCGGCTGTATTGGAAGAGAATGACCGCGTCTTCTGCGGGGAACATGAACTTTGGCGCAAAGGCGAGCGCAAGTGCGGCCACCGCTCCAACTGCCGAGACGACCCAGACCAGCAACGAATCGAAGACGCTCCAACGCGTGGGGGTTTCGGTGCTCGGTACTGTGGGGGTCATGGTCGACATGCGGTTGGCGGCCTTTCAGTTGTTGCGGGGATGATGCTCAAAATTGTATACGGCGGTAGTTGCATCTACGGCTTGTATGGCGCATCGGGGTTCCAGAGCTTGGTTTCGGTGCCGTCGGCGTGATGCAGAACGCCATCGTCCCAGAGTGGGTTGGTATAGTCGCCGAGCGTGTAGTCGCCTGCGCCGTTGTATTTGGCTCCGCAAGGGTAGTTGCGGGAGACGAATTTTTCGTTCGCGCATTTGGATCCGCGATAGACGTGGAACCAGACCGTCGGTTTGCGTTTGTCGACCCACTTTTCAGAGAGGTGGAGCTTGTCGAAGGACTTGTTGTGGGCGGCGTCGCGGAATTGCCAGACGATGGCAGAGATCTCGTCGTCGGTGGCGTCGGCCTTCGTGATCAGCGTGTAGGTGTCATCATCCTGGTGGAAGACTTTGACGGCGGGCGGGGCGATGGTTGGACGGGGCGGGAAGTGGTAGGTTTCTACGGCGGACGTTGGAGTTGCGGCGGGTTTGGCCGGAGCGGAAGTTGAGTTGCATCCAAGACAAATGGCAAGGCAAAGCGACCACGGAAGATGCCGGATGAACACGGATCTAAAACGGAGGCAGGTTTGATCCGTGCTGATCCGTGCATATCCGTGGTGGTTTCGTATGTTTTGCTTCATGCGTCCTCCGCAGTTTCTAGCAGCGGGTCGTGCACGGGGCGGCGAACCATCTCGTGGAGTGCGGCGCCGGGAGCGATCATCGGGTAGACACCGTCTTCTTTCTCCACCTGGAAGTTGATCAGGAAGGCAGAATCGCCGGTGCGGGCTTTGGTAACCGTTGCTGTTACATCAGCGCGTCTAGAGACGTGGGCGCCGGGGATGCCGTGGGCAGCGGCGAGCATGACGAAGTCGGGCGACAGGATTGGTGAGGCGCTGTAGTTCTTGTCGTAGAAGGTCTCCTGCCATTGGCGGACCATGCCGAGGAAACCGTTGTTGATAACGGCGATATTGATATGTAACTTTTCCTGCACAATTGTTGAGAGCTCGGATGCGGTCATCTGGAAACCGCCGTCGCCGGCGATTACCCACACGTCTTTGTCGGGGCAAGCGGCCTTTGCGCCGATGGCGGCGGGCAGTGCGAAGCCCATTGTGCCGAGGCCGCCGGAGGTTACGAGCGAGCGCGGAGCCTCGTGTTTGAAATACTGGGCCTCCCACATCTGGTGCTGGCCGACATCTGTCACAATAATGGTATCTTTTTCCCGTCCAGCTGCTACGGCTTCGCGCCAGATGTCGTTGATGACGTGCGCGGCGTAGAGGTGGCCGTTGTCCGGAAGGTTCTGGATGTCGCGAACCGAGGCCGTGCCCTTCGATTTGTTAATCTCCTGCACCCAGTCGGCGGCAGACTTTTTCGAGAGCAGGGGCTGCAACGTCGCGAGCACTTCCTTCAGATCGCCTATGAGCGCGACGTCGGCGCGGACGTTCTTGTTGATCTCCGAGGGATCGATTTCGATGTGAATCTTTTTTGCGTTCTGCGCGTAGCTGGCGAGGTTGCCGGTAACGCGATCGTCAAAGCGCATGCCAAAGGCGAGCAGCAGGTCGGCCTGCTGGATGGCGTGGTTGACCCATGATTCGCCGTGCATGCCCATCATGCC
>JANXWZ010000060.1 GCA_025350865.1 Rhodanobacteraceae bacterium | reverse complement strand
GTGGGGAGCCGACGTATGTCGGGATTGACGAGCCGGAGAGTCCGCAGTGGAATCTTGAGGCGCTCGGCCCTATCAAACGCAGCCGCGGCCTTGTGTTGATCCGCCGCCTGCGGAAGCGGACCGCACCGGGTGGGCTGCTGCACTTTGGGCAAGGGAAGTGGTATCCGGGAGAACCTCTGCCGCGTTGGGCCTTCCAATGTATCTCCCGCGTGGATGGCGTTCCGGTTTGGGAAGATGCCGATCTGATTGCGCGGGAAGAGGATGAAACCAGTTTTGGCACCGCCGATAGTCTTCGTTTTCTCAAAGCCCTGGCGCGGCGCCTGCAAGTGACGGAAGAGAACATTCTGGAAGCCTTCGAACCCGACGACGAGACGGGCGAAGCGAAGCAGCCGACAGGGTACATCGTTCCCCTGCGCCGCCGCAAGCCGGCGGGACGCCTGGCGTGGTCGAGCCAATTGTGGTTCGATCGTCCCAAGCGGCTGACTCTTTTTCCGGGCGATTCGCCCATCGGGTACCGCATCACCTCCGAGCTGATTCCGTTTGTCGCGCCAGATGAACTTACCTACGAGACCGAAGGCGACGATGCGCTGCCCATTCTGCCGCCCAGGCCTGTGCCTCGCCCGGAACTCTTCGGCATGACGCCGGACGCGGACCCGTTGCCTCCGCTCTCCAGTACAGCCGACACGGCGCCTGAGCTGATTCGCCCGGCCCTGTGCATTCAGGCGGTTGCCGGTCGCATCCATGTCTTCTTGCCGTATACGCCGGTGGTCGCGGACTATCTGGACCTCATCGCAGCGGTGGAAGACACCTGCCGTCACCTCAAGCTGCCGGTGTGGCTGGAGGGGTACACGCCGCCCCATGATCGGCGGCTACGGTCCTATGGACTGACGCCCGATCCCGGGGTGTTGGAAGTGAACCTGCCGCCCACCGCGAACTGGGATGATCTGGAAGAACTGAACGCGACCCTGCACGAGGAGGCACATGCCAATCGCCTTATCGCCGGTAAATTCGCGTATGACGGCAGCCACCTTTCCACTGGCGGAGGCAACCACATCGTGCTGGGCGCAAAGACAGTGCTGGAAAGCCCGGTCCTTCGCCGCCCCGATCTGTTGCGCAGCCTGGTGACCTTCTGGCAGCGGCATCCTTCGCTGTCCTACCTGTTTTCCGGCATGTATGTCGGGCCAACGAGTCAGTACCCACGGGTGGACGAGGCGCGAGTGGACGCGCTTTACGAGCTCGAAGTTGCGTTCAGCCAGTTGTCCGGTAACGATTTTCCGCCCTACCTGCTCGACGGGCTCTTCCGCAATCTGCTGGTGGATGTCACGGGAAACACGCATCGTGCGGAGTTCTGCATCGACAAGATGTATCCGCCGCCCGGCCAAGGCCTGCAACTCGGACTGCTGGAACTGCGCGCGTTCGAGATGCCACCCCACTTTCGCATGGGCCTGGTCCAAATGCTGGTGATCCGTGCCCTGGTCTCCATCTTCTGGAACCAGCCGTACACCGAGAGTCTGGTGCGTTGGGAGAGCACGCTGCATGACCGCTTCATGCTGCCCCACTTCGTCCGAGATGATTTTGGGGAAGTCCTGCGCTTTATACGCTCAGCTGGTCTGCCGTTTGAGGATGACTGGTTCCGGACGCACCTCGAGTTCCGCTTCCCGAAGATTGGGTCGATTGCGGCGGAGGGTGTGGAGCTTGAGCTTCGCCAGGCGCTTGAACCGTGGAACGTGCTGGCGGAGGAGACAAACTCGGGCCGCACCGGACGCAGCGTAGACTCTTCGCTGGAGCGCATGCAGGTGAAGCTGACTGGACTCACTGCCGGTTCGCGTTTTGTGGTCGCATGCAATGGACGACGTGTACCTCTGGTTGCGACCGGAACCCCGGGTGAAGCTGTGGCGGGAATACGCTATCGCGCCCGCCGGCTTTCAGCTTCGCTGCACCCAACCATTCCAGTTCACACGCCGCTGGTCTTCGACCTCATCGATACATGGAAGAACCGCTCCGTCGGCAGATGCACCTACTTTGCCGGTCCACCGGATGGCCCTGTGCATACGACCCGGCCACGCGACGCCGAGGAGGCCAGGGCGCGCAGGTTGCTGCGCTTTCAGGTTTCGGAAGCTCCCTCCGAACCGATGCCCAGCCCCGTAGAAGAGAAGAATCCGGTCTTCCCCATGACGCTGGACCTGCGCTTTCCTGCGCCGGGAACCACTCTCGATCTCACGCGTCCGGAGCTACTGGCTTGATCGGCGATCTCTATCAATCCGCGCTGCGCTACGGCGACACGTTCGATGAGTCGTCGCAGGACGGGGTGCGCCCACGTCCTCACTGGGAGCCTCTGATGGAGTCGCTGCATACGCTGGGCGCCGACGAACTGGCGCGGCGCTGGTCGCTTGCAGAACGGCGTATCCGCGAAAATGGCATCACCTACAACATCTATGGCGACCCGCTGGGCGTGAATCGTCCGTGGCGCACCGACATCGTTCCCTTTCTGATTCTCGAGAAGGAGTGGAGGGTTATCGAGGCTGGCATCATCCAGCGTGCAGAACTGCTGAGCTGCCTGCTCGAAGATCTTTACGGCGACCAGACCCTCCTGAAAGATGGCCGGTTTCCCGCGTCGTTGCTGTTCGGCAACCCCGCTTTCCTGCGACCGCTGGTGGGCGTACCGGTTCCCAGGCATAGTCATCTGCATGTTCTCGCTGTCGATCTGGCCCGCTCGGCGGATGGCCAGTGGTGGGTTCTTGCCGACCGGACGCAGGCGCCTTCGGGCAGTGGCTACGCGTTGGAAAATCGCACCATTGTCTCTGACCTCCTGCCTGAGCTTTTTCGTACATCGAACGTCCGTCGCCTGGCTCCGTTCTTCCGTGCGCAGCGTGAAGCGCTGATTGCCATGGCGCCCTGTGAAAATCCGCGCGTCGTGCTCCACACACCCGGCCCCCACAACGAGACCTACTTCGAACACTCTTACCTGGCCAAATATCTCGGCTTTACGCTGGTTGTCGGCGCGGATATGACCGTCCGTGATCGCCGCGTCTATCTCAAGACGGTAAGCGGACTGGAGCAGGTGGATGTCATCCTGCGGCGGGTCGACGACGGCTTCTGCGATCCACTGGAGTTGCGCGGCGACTCGCTGCTCGGGGTGCCGGGTCTGGTCGACGCAGTCGTAGCCGGCAATGTGACGGTGGCGAACGCATTGGGCAGCGGGCTCATCGAATCGGCTGCCACCATGCCCTTTCTGCCGGGGCTGGCGAGACATCTATTGGGCGAAGAGTTGAAGCTGCCCTCCGTCGCAACCTGGTGGTGCGGACATCCGCGTGCGTTGGCTTGGGTATTGAACAATCTGGAATCAGTCGTGCTGAAGCCCGCCTTTCCGTCGCGCGGCATGGAGCCGGTCTTCGGATCGGAGTTGCCCGAGGACAAGAAGACCGAGTTGATCGAACGCTTGCTCGCCTTTCCACATGAATACGTCGCCCAGGAGCAGGTGGCGCTCTCGACTGCGCCGGTTTGGGAGGACGATCGCCTGAAGCCGCGCAGCATGGTGCTGCGGACCTACGTCCTGCACACGGCCGATGGCTGGAAGGCCATGCCGGGCGGTCTGGTGCGCGTCTCGGAGGCGAACGGCACGGTCGTCTCGATGCAGCGGGGCGGCCACAGCAAAGATGCCTGGGTCTTGTCGGATCGACCGGTAGACACCTTCAGCATGTTGCGCCCTGCCACCGAGCCTCTCGAATTGCGGCGTGCTTCGCTGGTCGTCCCAAGCGGCGTAGCCGACAACACCTTCTGGCTTGGCCGCTACGTGGAGCGGGCGGAGAATATGGCGCGCATTCTCCGTTCCATGGTCCCGCGCGTTCGCTACGCGGACCAGCAGGAGCTTGCCAGCCTGATGAGCCTTCACGGCAGCCTCGGCTCGCGACAAAACAAGCTGCGGATGAACAAGCGAACCAGTCCAGCGTTCGCCGCCCTGGAGAGGGAAGTTCTCTCCATGCTGACCGATATGGACCGCTCGGACAGCTTGCCCTGCACGCTGGCCGAAGTCGGACGGGTTGGCGGCAATGTGCGCGAGCGCCTGTCGGCCGACATGATGCTGTTGATCGGCCAAATGCGCATTTCTATGCAGGGCGACAAGTCCAAAGCCTTTCCCGAGTACTCCGTGATGCTGACCGAATGCCTTGAGCTGCTGTCAGCCTTCTCCGGGATGGAGCGGGAAAACCTGATCCGTGGCTCGGGATGGCTGTTCATGAGCCTGGGCCGCCGACTCGAACGTGCCATCTACATCACGCGTCAACTGCGTGTGATTACACGGCCTCTTTCCGCAGATAATTGGAAGTATCTCGAGTACCTTCTCGAGGTCGCGGACAGCTCGGTCACCTACCGGACCCGTTACTACACCACCCTGCAGCCGCTCGCGGTCATGGACGTCCTGATGCTGGACGGGACCAATCCGCGTTCGCTGGAATTTCAACTCGACCATCTGGTCGATATCTACAAGAAGCTCCCGCGCTACGATCCCTCGGACCTCAAAGCGATGCAGGACGCGCTGGACCTGTTGCGCGGTGTCGATCTGCAAGGCATGGTCTATCCCGCGCCCGGCCAGCCGGATCGTCGCGATGCTGGCCTGCGCCGGCTGGACCGCTATCTTGCCGACCTGGAAAAGCTGCTGCCCTCCTGGTCCAACAATCTATCCAGCCGCTACTTCAGCCATGCGCGAACTCTGCCCATCAACATGGGACAATAAGGCAGGCATGCTTTACAAAGTCAGTCACCGCACCACGTATCGGTATGGCTCCCCGGTTTCCATGGGCAATCACGTGGCATGCCTCAAGCCACGGTCCTACGAGCAGAATCTCCTCATCGAAAACACGCTGCGCATCTCTCCGTCGCCTGCAACTCTGACGGAACGGGTCGACTACTTCGGCAATGTTCTGTGGTTCTTCACGGTCCAGGAGCCACATCAGGAGTTGGTGGTTGAGTCGCTTAGCGACGTACAGCGCACGCCCGGTGCAAAGGTGGACGTCCAGGTATCTCGACCCTGGGAAGAGTCAAGCCAACTCCTCGCCGAGGATCATAGCCCTGCCGGTCTGGATGCATTCCAATATCGCTTTGAGTCGCCGCGCATCCGGATCAATCCAGACTTTGCGGCGTACGCGCTCCAGTCCTTCACCCCGAAACGCCTGATGGCGGATGCGCTGATGGAACTCACCTCGCGAATCCACCGGGACTTCCGTTTCGACTCGAGGGCAACGACCGTCCGAACGCCAACCGAGGAGGTCTTCAAGAAACGGGGAGGGGTCTGCCAGGACTTCGCTCATGTCCAAATTGCCTGCCTGCGATCGATCAACCTCGCTGCCCGCTACGTCAGCGGCTATCTGCGCACCTATCCGCCGCCAGGCAAGCCCCGGGCGATTGGGGCGGACGCGTCCCACGCCTGGGTGTCTGCCTACTGCCGCAGCGCTGGCTGGCTGGATATGGATCCCACCAACAATGTCGCCCCGACCGACGGACACGTCACCGTAGCCTGGGGCCGGGACTACGGGGACGTCAGCCCTCTGCGAGGGCTCATTCTCGGCGGCGGCGGGCACAAGCTCCACGTTGAGGTAGACATGGAGCCTGTCGAAGACGAGGGCTCCTTCTAGGTCTACATCGTCTTGTCGAGCGTAATTGGCAGATCTCGCACGCGTTTCCCGGTTGCGTTGTAAACGGCGTTCGCAACCGCCGCTCCGACCCCTGTAATTCCAATTTCTCCGATGCCGTGCGCCCCCATCGGCGCGTGCGGGTCCGGGATGTCAGTCCAGATGATGTCAATCTTCGGAACATCCAAATGCACTGGCACGTGGTAGTCAGCGAGGCTGGGATTCATGACGCGCCCGCTGCGTTCATCGAATTGCGTTTCTTCCATCAGCGCGAGTCCAAGTCCCATGATGATGCCGCCGCGAAATTGGCTCGCTGCGGTCTTCGGGTTCAGAATCCTCCCGCAGTCGAATGACCCAAGAAAGCGACTCACCCGCGTTTCTCCAGTGACCGCATTTACGCGAACCTCGCAGAACATAGCCCCATGAGAGTGCATCGACCAATGCGTCGCCTCAAGCGGTGGGGGCGCATTTGCTTCAACCGTTATTTCGTCGCGTCCGCTTCGCGCCATCAAGGAGACATAACTTTCCCGACGCCCTGGTTTGTCAGACTGACACAAGTGCCCGTCAAGCCCAATTACCTCGTCGGCATCAAGGCCAGGGAGCGGGGAATCCTTGCCTGCAACTTTGAGCAACTCGGTGACTAATTCTCGATGCGCCGCGCTGACGGACGCCCCGATGGACGCCGTTTGCTGAGACCCGCCCGCAAGCACGACGCCGGGAAAGTGCGAGTCTCCGTACTTCACGGTTACACATTCCATGCCGAGACCAAGACGGTCAGCGGTCACCATGGTGTGTGTCGTCGAGGTGCCCATGCCCATCTCATGCGCGGCGATCTCGACGGTTGCGCGTCCATCCTTGGTCAAAGTGATCCGTGCTGCACCGCCTGGCATCCGGTAGTAGGGATAGGTCGCCGTCGCGCATCCCATGCCGATCAGCCATTCACCGTCGCGGTGGGTACCAGGTTTTGCCCTGCGCTCAGCCCAGCCAAACCGCTTCGCCCCTGTCCTGTAAGCCTCGACGATATGGCGCGAGGAGAATGGTGCGCCGGACGTCGGATCCTTTTCCGGTTCGTTGCGCGATCGAAGCTCGATCGGGTCCATCCCAAGATTTTCTGCCAGTTCATCGACGCCACATTCCAGGGCGAACGTGCCAACCGCTTCACCCGGAGCACGCATGAAAGTGTTTGACAACATATCCATCCTGGCTGCTTCCACGCGCAGTAGGAAGCTGCCCGAGTTGTAAGCTGCCATTGCCGGAAGAATAAACGGTTCAGGCATGTTGTTATGCCGGCCCATCGCCACCGTACCGGTCTGGATGAGTGCGTCGAAACCGCCATCTGCCTGGGCTCCGATGGCGACACGTTGTTCCGTGCGCGTGCGCCCACCCACGATCCGATAAACGCCCTCGCGGGAAAGCATCAGGCGGACAGGCCTTCCGGCCAGCTTTGAGGCTGCTGCCGCAAGAATGTGATGCTGCCACAGCGTCTTGCTTCCGAAACCGCCGCCAACATACGGAGACGTGACATGAATCTGCTCTTCCGCAAGATCGAACACCTGCGCCAGTGACCAGGCCGTGTGCGCAACACCTTGCGAGGCGTCGTGCACCCTGAGATTGTCGCCCTCCCAACCCACAGTCACCGCATGCAGTTCGATAGGGTTGTGACTGTGGCGCGGAGTCGTATAGACCACATCGATGTTATGCGGAGCGGATTTCAACGACGCCTCGGCATCCCCGGTCTCCACGTGCAGCGGCTGCCCCTGAAATATTCCGACCTCGGCATTGGCCTTCGCATCTTCGAAGACGGTCACGGCTGGCTCGGTCTCATACGTCACGCGTATCAGCGAGGTCGCGTAGTCGGCCTGTTCCTGCGTTTCTGCCAGGACCAGGGCAATGGGCTGTCCATTCCAATGGATCTCCTCATCCTGCATGATCGGCAGATCATCACCGCCAGCGGCCTTGGCACTCGACATAAAGGGCGGTGCCGGTTTCATCCGCAGCGCATTGCGATACGTCATCACCAAGTCGACGCCAGGCGCCGCTTCGGCCGTTGCCGTATCAAGCTCCTTGATTCGCCCCTTGGCGATGGTGCTATATTTCAGTGCCGCATACGCCATATTGTCCATGGGGAACTCGGCCGCAAACTGTGCTGCACCGCTGACCTTTTGCGGTCCGTCCAGCCGCGACACTGGAGTTCCAATCAGCCCATGCTTCTGGCGGATAAGCGGGTCAAGCTCACTGCCGGGCATCCATGCATCCGGCGCAGCTTGAACGGCCTTCTTCATCACCGCCTGCGCGGCGTCCTTGATGCTCATGCGATCTCTCCCGTCAGCTCCGCCAGCACGGCCACGATCGTGCGCCTGGCGAGTTCAATTTTGAATGCGTTATGGGTCAGCGGCTTCGCATCCGCAAGCTCAAGCTCCGCTGCCGCAAGGAAGTTTTCTGGCGTTGCAGGTTGGCCCTTCAGTGCGGCCTCGAGCTTCAAGGCGCGCCACGGCTTGTGAGCGACCCCGCCCAGCGCGAGCCTCATGTCCCTCACGACTCCGTTATCGATGTCGATCGCGGCCGCAACCGAGATCAGCGCAAAAGCGTAACTAGCCCGATCCCGAACCTTGCGGTAGGCCGACTGTCGCGCAAAGGGCACAGCAGGTAGCTCGACGGCAGTGATTAGTTCGCCCGGCCTCAGAGTTGTTTCCAGCTCAGGATGCTCGCCCGGGAGCACATGCAGGTCGGCGAAGTCAATGGTTCGCTGCCCATCCGGCCCTGCGATGTGGACCATCGCGCCCAGCGCCGCAAGGGCGACACACATATCCGATGGATGAGTGGCAACGCACGCAGATGGCGCTCCCAGAATCGCATGGATGCGGTTGAACCCCTCGATGGCGTCGCAGCCCTGCCCCGGACTACGTTTGTTGCATCGCGATCCGTCCTGATCGTAAAAGTACGGGCAGCGTGTTCGTTGCAGCAGGTTGCCACCCACCGTGGCCATGTTCCGGATCTGCCCGGAGGCACCCGCCAGAATGGCTCGAGCCAGCACTGGATAACGGGTCCGCACAGCAATATGTTCAGCGGCCGCCGTGTTTTTGGCGGCGGCCCCGATGAGCAGGCTACCGTCTACCTGCTCCGTGATGGCGCTCGAAAGACCAGTTACATCGACCAGAGCGGAAGGGCGCTCCAGCGTCTCCCGCATCAGGTCGACGAGATTGGTCCCGCCGCCAAGGTACTTCGCATCGACTGCCGCGCCCTGTCGAACTGCGTCCGCGGTGTCCACCGCCCGGGCATAAGTGAAGTTGTTCATTGAGCGGTCTCCACAAATTCCGTGATGGCGTCGACGATGCCGTTGTAGGCTCCGCAACGGCAAAGATTGCCGCTCATCCGCTCGCACAGTTCCTCACGCGTTAGCGTAATTGAGCCGTCTGCCAAGTCACTGCTTACATGGCTTGGCAGGCCGCGTTTCACTTCACTCAACATCCCTACGGCAGAGCAAATTTGCCCGGGAGTGCAATAGCCGCATTGAAATCCGTCATGCTCAATGAATGCCTGCTGGAGCGGATGCAGCGCGCCGTCGGTGGACAGCCCTTCAATCGTGGTCACCGAGCGGCCTTTATACTGGACCGCCAGCGCGAGGCAGGCGAGAATCCGTTCTCCATCCACCAGCACCGTGCAGGCCCCGCACGCGCCCTGATCGCAGCCCTTCTTTGTGCCAGTCAGACCCGCGTTATCCCGCAGGAGGTCGAGCAGGGAGCACGCGTGTCGCCCGGCACGTCGATGGATTGTCCGTTTACGTTGATTGACATCCGTTGACCCTCAAAAGCTTCTAAATCAGTTGCAGGTATTTAAGACGCAAAAAGTGATCTTCGCGGCATGGGGATTTACCCGAATTCTGCGAACATCCGAACGATTCGCTGCAGGCAAAGGGATCGGAGTAGCGATTTCCTGGCAAGAAAACTGTAGCCAAAGGCTTTGTTCTACCGCTACACTCCTAACGTTATTGAATCGTCTCAATCGAGAGGCCTGAAAACATGTTTCCATCCCTTCGCCGTAAAGGATTGTGCGTCCTGGTCGTTATGGCCTGCTCCGCTGCGCTGTCTGCTCAGACCGTGCCCCCAGCGCTGGTTTCTCCCGCTGCGCGGCCCCCGGTTACAGGCTCCAACGGTGAGAAGTTGGTTGGGATGCCGAAATTTCACGATCCGGCGCCGTATGACATCGACGAGCACACCGGCTATAAGCAGATCTTCGACGGCAAGAGCTTCGCCGGCTGGGATGCCGACCCCTCCATCTGGAGAGTCGAAGACGGCCTGATGGTTGGCGAGACGGTCGAGGGCAAGCCGAAGGGCAACAACTACATCGTGTACAAGGCCGACAGCACCCGCGACTTCGACCTGAAACTCCAGATGAAGATCGAAAAAGGCGGTGGAGGTGGAATTCAGTACCGCAGCGTCACCGGTGTTCCGTGGACGCGGCCGGTGCCCGCCGGTCTGCCCCCGTACGACCTGAAGTTCATGATGACCGGGCCGCAGGCGGATTTCTGGTTTCCGGTGCGGGCGCAGTCGGCGGCCTACACCGGGCAGTGGTACTCCGAGAACACCATGCAAGGCATCCTCGCCTATCGCGGGCAGGTGACGCAGGCGCTGCCGGGCCAACCCAACCGCCTCGTCGCGAACATCGGGGACAAGCAGGCGCTCGGCGGTTACGTCAAGACGAACGAGTGGAACGACTATGAAATCATTGCGCGCGGCGGCGTTATGATGCACATTATGAACGGCCAGCTGATGGCCATCTTCATCGACGACAATAAAGACTCGGCGAATAACATCAAGGGTCTGATCGGGTTCGAGATCGAAAGCCAGCCCTGCAAGATCTCCGTGCGTGACATTTGGCTGCGCATGTTCGACAACTAGCCTCTCGATCTGCTGAAATTGAGTTCGCGAGGGGACGTGTGGGGACGCAGATCGAAGACTCGAAGATCGTTCTTTCGCTGGCCGATATCCAGAAGAGCTTCGCTGGCGTGCGTGCGCTGCGCGGCGTCTCATTCGAGTTGCGCGCCGGTGAGGTCCATGCCCTGATTGGCGAGAATGGCGCCGGCAAATCAACGCTGGCAAAGGTGATCACCGGCGACCTGCTGCCTGATTCCGGGACCGTCGAGGTCTTCGGCAACTCAATCGCCGAGAACAGCCCAATCGTCTCGCGGCAGCTTGGCATCGCGGCGATCTATCAGCAGCCGTCTTTGTTTCCCGACCTCACCGTGTCCGAAAATATCGCGTTAGCCCTGGAGACTGGCGGCGGGTTGCGGCGCGTCTACTGGAAGGCCCGCAACCAACGCGCGAAGGCTCTGTTAGAGCGCATCGGGTCAAAGCTCGACCCCTGGAGGCTGGCCCGAACGCTCAGCATGGCGGAGCAGCAGATTGTCGAGATCGCCAAGGCGCTTGGCACCGACGCGCGCATTCTGCTGATGGATGAGCCGACCGCCGTGTTGACCGAGCGCGAGGCAGAACATCTGTTCGGACTGGTGCGCCGACTGCGCGAAGACGGCGTCGCCATCGTCTACATCTCGCATCGGCTGGAGGAGATTTTGGCCAGTGCCGACCGGATCACCGTGCTGCGCGACGGGGAACGCATCGCCTGCCGAAGCGCGTCCGATGTCGACCGACCAGAGTTGATCCAGCTCATGGTCGGACGATCAATCGGGTCTGTTTTTCCGAAGCGGACGGTTCCGATTGGCGATGTCGCACTGGAGGTTCCGGGCGCGTTCAGCGTACGGCGCGGGGAGATTTTCGGACTGGCCGGACTCGTCGGCTCGGGACGGACGGAACTGGCTCGGACGCTGTTCGGATTGACGCCGTCGGGGTCGACCATTGAGGTAAACGGCAGGCCGGTAAGAATCGACTCGCCCGCTCAAGCCATCCGTGAGGGGCTCGGTTATCTGCCGGAAGATCGACGTCTTCACGGGGTTGTTTTGGAGATGACGATCGCCGAGAACGTCAGCTTGGCGTCGCTTGCAACCGTGTCGCGGCACGGCCTGATCGATACAACCGCCGAGGAAAGCCTCGCTGCCAGGTACGTGAGCGATCTCCGCATCAAGGCGCCGTCGGTCAACGTGCCGGTGGGTACGCTTTCCGGAGGCAATCAACAAAAAGTCGCGCTGGCGCGGTGGCTCGTCACGACGCCCCGCGTCATGATCCTGGATGAGCCGACGCAGGGGGTGGATGTGGGTTCGAAGGCCGAAATTCACGAGCTGATCGTCCAGTTGGCGGAGCAGGGAATGGCGATCCTGCTGATCTCCTCCGAACTTCCCGAACTGCTCGGCATGAGCGATCGCATCGGCGTCATGCGCGGCGGGACACTTGCCGGAATCTTAAACCGCGACGAAGCAACGCAGGAGTCGATCATGTCGCTCGCCTTCGGACATTCGACAGGTGCGGCATGATGCATCGGTTCAGCCGTGAGCTCACCTTGGCCGTGACGATTCTGCTGCTAATGCTGGCGCTGGCAGTCTTCGCGCACGGCTACTTCAGCGCCGAAAACATGGCCGACCTGTTCCTCGAGAACATGCCGGTCATGATCGTCGCACTCGGAATGACGCTGACAATCTTGACCGGCCAGATCGACATCTCCGTCGGGTCGATCTTTGCCGTCTCCAGCGTAGTTGCCGCAGTTGCTGCGAGGGCGGGATTTTCGCTGCTCACCTCCGCACTCGTCGCCTGCTGCGTCGGAGCGTTGTGCGGCGCGCTCAACGGTGTACTTGTAGCCTATGTGCGTGTGCCGTCGATCGTGGTCACACTCGCGACGATGGTGGCTCTGCGCGACGCCTTGCGCTGGCTGACGCAGGGTGCGTGGATCGGCAACCTACCCGATCATTTTCAGTGGCTCGGAACCTCGCAGCGCAGCTTCACGCTCGCCACGCTGTTGCTGCTTGTCGTCTTGATTGCGGCGTCCGCCCTTGGCCTGCACAACCTCAGGGTTGGCCGCGCTGTATATGCCACGGGCTCAAACGCTGCGGCCGCGCATCGGGTTGGCATCGATACCTCACGTGTGACGCTTGCTGTGTTCACGCTCACCGGCATCCTCACCGGGCTGGCTGCGATGCTGAACGCGACTCGCTTCAACCAGGTGCCGAGCAACTCCGGACTGGGGTTGGAGATGAAGGTGATTGCGGCAGTCGTGGTGGGCGGAACTGCGATTACGGGTGGCTCGGGCAGCATCGCGGGGACAGTCCTTGGCGTCATCCTGCTGGGATCAATTGGAACTGCTCTCACGTTTCTCGGCGTAAGCGCCTACTGGGAAAAGGCTTTCGAAGGCGCGATCATTCTCGGCGCACTCAGCCTCAACGTGCTGGCGAGCTATCGGGCGAGACACCGGAAAGAGGCTCTGCTTGCGGTTTAGGCTTGGCGAGTCTCGTCTCTTCGCGAATAGCGAAGGCATCCTCCTTCTGGCGTTGATCGCGCAGGTCGCCTTCTTCGCGGTGACTGCTCCCGCCTTCCTCACCTGGGGCAATGGCTTCGAGATCCTCCGCTTCAGTGTCGAGCTCGGCTTGCTAGCCGTAGCCTTGACCCCCATCATCCTGACCGGCGGGATCGACCTCTCCGTCGGCTCGACCGTGGGGCTTGCGGCTGTCGTCTTTGGGGTGACGTGGGATCACGGGCGGCTGCCAATTGGCGTGGCGATCCTCGCGGCGCTGCTGACAGGCCTGGCATGCGGCGCGCTGAATGCCTTGCTGATCGCGCGGCTGCGGCTACCCGCGCTGGTCGTCACGCTCGGAACATACTCGCTCTACCGCGGCATCGCCGAAGGCCTGACCCACGGAATGGCCAGCTACACCGGCTTCCCAGCCGGATTCCTGCAACTCGGCCAGGGCTACCTGTGGGGTGTGGTCCCACTACAACTCCCTATCTTTGCGTTGGTGGTCGCGGCTTACGCCATCTATCTGCATCGCTCCATCCATGGCCGCGCGCTGTATGCGATCGGCTTCAACTCCGAGGGTGCTCAATACGCGGGGATCCCCGTAGCCAAACGGCTCGCCTGGATCTATCTCCTCTCCGGCACCGTCTCCGGGCTTGCCGCGATCATCTACGTCTCGCACCTGGGGCTGGCGAAGGCCGACCTCGGCACCGGCTACGAGCTCGAGGCGATCGCCGCAGTCGTGCTCGGCGGCACGTCCGTCTTTGGCGGCAGAGGCAATCTATTAGGGACGCTTCTGGGGTTGTTTTTCCTTTCGATCCTGCAGAACGGCATGCACCTGCTGGCGATGCCCTCCGAACTGACCGGCGTCCTGACCGGCCTGCTGCTGCTGGGCGTGGTCAGCGCGGATCGGCTTCGCTCCAAACGAGTGGGCGCCGCTCCCGCGCCTCGCTGGAAGTGGGCCATTGGCGCGGTAGCGGCGGTCACCCTGATCGCCCTGGTCTTCGTGGTCCGACAGAAAGCAACCCAGGGAAGCGCAGCCGGTGGCCAGCATCGCATGGTCATTGCCGTGATGCCCAAGGCGAAGGGCGATCCCTACTTCATCAGCGCCCGCGCAGGTGCCGAGGAAGCGGCGAAAGAGCTCGGTGCAGAGTTGATTTGGGACGGCCCGACGAGCCTCGATGCTTCCCAGCAGAACGAACTGGTGGAGAGCTGGATCACGCGCGGCGTGGACGCAATCGTTGTCGCAGTAGAGAACAAGGGAAGCATCTCAACCGTGCTGCGCAAGGCCCGTGCACATGGCATCGCCGTGCTGACGTGGGATGCTGACGCCGAGCCCAACGCGCGGGATTTCTTCCTGAACCAGGCCACTCCCGAAGCTATCGCCAACACGCTGACCGATGAGGCAGCGCGACTCATCCCCGGCGACGCGCAATTCGCCATTGTGACCGGCGCCCTGAGCGCGGAAAACCAGAACGAATGGATCGCCGACATCAAGAAGCGGGTAGCCGAGCGGTATCCCCGGCTTCACCTCGCCACCGTCCAGCCCAGCGACGACGACCGCGACAAGGCCTTCGCGCAGACGCAGACGATCCTCAAGGTCTACCCGCAGGTGAAAATCGTCATCGCCATCTCAGCGCCTGCGGTCCCCGGTGCTGCTGCGGCGGTCGAGCAGTCCGGCCGCAAGGATGTCGATGTGATCGGCTTGTCCCTGCCCAGCATCTGCCGGGCCCAGATTCACAGCGGCTCGATCCAGACGATTGTCCTGTGGGATACCCGAAATCTTGGCTACCTGACGGTGTACGGTGGATGGCTTGCCGCGCAGAAGAAGATCGCCTCCGGGGCAACTGAAGTTGACGCTGGACGCCTTGGCCGGCTGGTGGTTCGGGGCACAGAAATCATCCTCGGAACACCCTTGATTATCGACAAAGCCAATGTCGACAAGTTGAATTTCTGAAGCGCCCCGCGCCGTTTGCGGGGCCGTCTAGAGTCCAAGGTTGACACTGCCGATTAAGTCGCATACAGTTTCGTGCTGAGACGTCTCATTCCTGAAGTAGCGCTGCGTTCACGAAGAGACTGCAGTTTTGCAATGCGTCGGCGACTACAGCCGACGGTACCATCAATCTTTCTTTTTCGGAGCAAGCATGGCAAGCCGGGCACAGGTTCAGCAGGCAGTTGAAGCAGGTGAAGGAGTTCTCAGGCTGGCGCCGGCATGGGTGCCGCGTTCCTTCATGATTCCAGGTCGCAGACTGAAGCTGCATCCGAACGATCTCTACGCCTTCGGCGGTCACCGCGGCGGCATCAACGAGCGATGGTTTTCGTCCACCACCAAGGCCTCCAACGGCCCCGACACCACGCCTGACGAAGGCCTGAGCTACGTCGTCGCCAACGACGGCTCGAAGTTCCTGTTGAAGGACGCCGTGGAAGAGGCGGGCGAACTGCTGCTCGGCAAGGACGTGATGGAGCGCGAGGGCGGCTGGAACATCCTCTGCAAGTTCTTTGACAACATGGGCCCGATCCCGCACCACATGCACCAGAGCGATGCCTTCGCGAATCTGGTCGGCCACAAGGGCAAGCCTGAGGCGTACTACTTTCCGCCCCAGTATAACCAGTTGAACAACAACTTTCCCCACACCTACATGGGGCTTGAGCCCGGGACCACCAAGGCCGACTTGAAGCGTTGCCTGGAGCGCTGGAATGAAGGCGACAACGGAATCCTGCTGCACGCCCGCGCCTACCTGCTGGAGCCCGGTAGCGGTTGGCAGATCGACCCAGGCATCCTGCACGCGCCCGGATCGCTGGTGACCTATGAGCCGCAGGTAAACAGCGACGTCTTCGCCATGTTCCAGTCGGAAGTGGAGGGTCGCATCGTCGGTTGGGAACTGCTGGTCAAAGATGTGTTGCCGGAGCACCACCACGACCTCGACTACCTCATCAGCATGTTGGATTGGGAAGCCAACGTGAATCCGAACTTCGCCATGAAGCACAAGACCCATCCCAAGCCGGTCAAGCCGATCGAAGAGATGGAAGCCAGCGGCTATCGCGAAAAGTGGATCACCTACGGCACGAAGTTTTACTCGGCAAAGGAACTGACCGTGCTGCCGGGCCAGACCGTCACCATCACGGATCCCGTTGCCTACGGCGTCATCCTGACGCAGGGACACGGCACTGTGGGCAAGACGCCCGTCTCCACACCTTCCATGATCCGCTTCGGCCAGCTGACCGAGGACGAGATTTTCGTCACAGCCGCCGCAGCTTCGGCGGGCGTAGTTATTCACAACCCGAGCACGGTCGATCCGCTGGTGATGCTGAAGCACTTCGGCCCTGGCAACCCGGACGCAGAGCCGTTGCGCAAGGACAAGTAGACCTCAGGAGAGAGTTCGATGAGCACAGAAAAAAACAGCAAACCGGCGCTGCACAACGCGATGTGGCCGGGTATCGTTGGCAAGGGGCCGGACTCGGAGCCCTTCATCGATCTCGACA
Organism: Rhodanobacteraceae bacterium; assembly: GCA_025350865.1. Classification (GTDB taxonomy): domain Bacteria; phylum Acidobacteriota; class Terriglobia; order Terriglobales; family Acidobacteriaceae; genus Edaphobacter. Next base: position 34,302 of record JANXWZ010000060.1, on the reverse strand, counting down.
CCATGCTGAAGTTGACGGCTGACGCTGAGGTGGACGGAACCAAGTTCGACGGCGTCGACCTTTTCCTCTCGCTGCCGCACACCGATATCGATTCCAGCGACGAAGACCTGAAGGTGCTGGCCGGCAAGGTGCAAGCCTACAGCCTGATGATCGGCTCGTTCGTCGCGCCGGTGTGGGCACCAACGGGCGGCGGCTCTGCCATGGGCACGCAGGAGGAGCGCAGCAGCTTCCTCACGCAGGTCCGCAAAGCGTGTGCCATCGGCCAGAAGCTGCGCGACCTCGGCGTACGCAAATACGGCGTCGTCCGCATCGACTCCGCGGCTGGAGTAGCGGACTGGTACAGCGATCCCGTGGGCAACACCAGGAAAATCGCCGACACCTTCCGGGAAGCCTGTGATATCGCGGACGGCTATGGAGAGCGGCTCGCTGCCGAAGGCGAAATCTGCTGGGCCGGCATGCACGGCTGGACCCACATGCGCGACCTGCTTGAGCAAGTCAACCGCCCAAAAACCCTCGGCTTCCAGGCCGACATGGCCCACACCATGCTCTACGCGCTCGGCTACAACTCGCCCGAGAGCCGCATCCTTCCTGAGGATTTCGACTGGTCCGATAACTCCGTGGTCGTCGACGCACTGAAGCAGGTCACCGATGCTTTGCGCCCCTGGACCATCGACTTCCACGTCGCTCAGAACGACGGCACGGTCAAAGGTCAGGGCTCGCACGACAAGACCGGCCGGCACTGTCCGCCGGACGATCCAAACGGGCGAATGAACATCGTCGAGATCGCCGGGCTCTGGCTGCGTGGGGCAGATGGGCAGCCCACCAAAGCCTTCGAGCACATCTGCTGGGACGGCTGCATGTTCCCCAACAGCATGATGCTCGCGCCCGAGACCTGGAACAAGGTGCTCGGAACAATGATTCAGGTGCGCGACGCGCACGGCTGGCAGTAGCGGAAAGGAACCGAAATCGTGACGCAGAAGAAGCAGCTCAATGTTGGACTGGTCGGATACGGCTTTATGGGCCGCACCCACTCAAATGCGTTCCTGCAGGCCGGACGTTTCTTCGATCTGCCCTACCGGCCCGTGCTCAAGGCGGTCTGCGCCCGCAATCCCGAGCGCGTCGCCAGCTTCGCCGAGAACTGGGGATACGAGTCGATCGAGACCGACTGGCAGGCCCTCGTAGCCCGCAAGGATATCGACCTCATCGACATCGCGAGCCCCAACAACACCCACGCGGAGATCGCCATCGCTGCCGCCAAGGCGGGCAAGATGGTGATGTGCGAGAAGCCGCTCGGCCGTACTGCCGACGAGGCTCTCGCGATGGTCGAGGCAGTCGAAGCCGCGGGCGTCCCGAACATGGTCTGGTACAACTACCGCCGTGTGCCGGCCGTCATGATGCTCAAGGATTTGCTCGACGAGGATCGCTTCGGTCGCATCTTCCACTATCGCTCGCAGTTCCTGCAGGATTGGACCATCTCGCAGGACCTTCCGCAGGGCGGGGAAGGCTTGTGGCGGCTGGATGCCTCGGTCTCCGGCAGCGGCGTCACGGGCGATCTGCTGGCGCATAACATCGATATGGCGCTGTGGTTGAACGGGCCCATCGTAGAGGTTTCCGCGATGACCCAGACCTTCATCAAGGAACGCAAGCACAGCCTCACCGGCGAGATGCATCCCGTCACCATCGACGATGCCAGCGCCTTCATGTGCCGCTTCCAGAATGGTTCTCTGGCCCTGTTCGAAGCCACCCGATACGCACGCGGCCATAAGGCCTTGTTCACGCTCGAGATCAATGGAGAGAAGGCCTCGGCCTCGTGGGATCTGCACGACCTGCATCGCCTCGAGTATTTCGACCATCGCGACGAGAGCCGGCTCCGCGGATGGAAGGACATTCACATCACCGACGGCGACCACCCGTACATGAAGAACTGGTGGGTCCCCGGCCTGCAGATCGGCTACGAGCACACCTTTATTCACCAGGTGGCAGACTTCATGCAGGCTGTCGGCGACGATAAGCCGATTGCCCCAAGCTTTCGCGACGGTCTGGCGACTGAATATGTAACCGATGCAGTTCTCAAGTCGGCGACCACAAAGCAGTGGGAAAAAGTTCTGGGCAATTGAAGTTTGAGGAGGAAGCATGATCGCAAAATATGTTCCGTTGAAGATCGCTGTAGCAACTGTCCTGGTCGCGTCCGGCTTCGCCGCGTCCTCGGCGTCTGCCCAGCAGCCTGCAACGCCGCCGCGCCCCCAGGCCATGGGACGCTTCGTCCAGCCCGAGCCGATCAACTTCGACGACCACGTAGGCTGGACGCAGATCTTCGACGGCAAGAGCCTCGCCAACTGGGACGGCCCGTCCGACGTCTGGTCCTACGAGAACGGCGCGATCGTCGGCAAGTCCAGCCCTGAGCACCCCTCCGGGACCACGAACATCATTTGGAAGGGTGGCGAGCCCGCCAACTTCATCCTCAAGCTGGAGATGAAGCTGGAAGGCGCGGGTGCCAACGGTGGCGTCCAATACCGCAGCCACCTCAAGCCGCCGACCATGCGGACGCCTCCGCCCGATGCGACCGAGGAAATCAAGAAGCGCATTCTCGATGGTCAGGCTCTGGCCCAGAAGCACGCCAAGTGGAATATGACCGGCTATCAGGCCGACTTCGACTACGCCAACCGCTACAGCGGCCAGTTGTACGAGCAGGACACTCCGCGCGGAATCATCGCTTGGCGCGGCCAGGTCGTCTCCACCGAAGGCGGCAAGAAACCAACCCTGCTCGCCATGCTCGGCAATCCGGACGAGATGAAGACCTTCATCAAGCCCGACGAGTGGAACCAGGTGGAGATCATCGCCGACGGCAACGCCCTCACCCACATCATCAACGGCCACGTCATGTCGGTTCTGGTCGATACCGACGCTGCGTATAGTCAGGCGAAAGGCCTGATCGCGCTGGAGATTGAAGGCGGCGGAGTACTGAAGATCTCGCACCGCAACATCTGGCTCAAGCAGCTCCCATAGGGACGAAAGGGGTCTACTTGCCTAAGAATCGTTTCATGGGACGCAAGGCTTTCAGCCTGGAGAACGACGCGCTGCGTGTGACCGTCCTCGAAGAGGGCGGTCACATTGCCGAGTTTCTCGACAAGCGCGCAGGGGTCAATCCGCTCTGGATCCCGCAGTGGACATCGATCGAGCCGTCGGCCTATTCGCCGCAGAAGCACCCTGAGTTCGGCGTGAGCGGCGAAGCCAAACTTCTCGCTGGGATCATGGGTCACAGCCTGTGTCTCGACCTCTTCGGAGGGCCGTCCGGTGCCGAAGAAGCCGCTGGCATGACGGGGCACGGAGAGGCCTCTGTCGACCGCTACGAAATTACCGAGACAGAAACTGGCCTTGAGATGTCCGCGCGTTTTCCGCTTGCGCAGCTTGCGTTCACCCGCTCGATGGAACTGCACGGCCAGTCGATGCTGGTCCGCGAGACCGTCGAGAATCTAACCGCAATGGACAGGCCGATCGGCTGGACCGAGCACGTCACGCTTGCTCCGCCGTTCCTCGACCCGGCAACGACCCAAGTGCGTGCCTCTGTCACTCACTCGAAGGTCTACGATTCTGACTTCGGCGTCGATGCCTACCTCACCGCTGGTGCGGAATTCGAGTGGCCGTCGGCGCCTTGCAAGGATGGGGGCGTAGCCGACCTGCGCACCATGAAGCACGACGCACCCGCCAGCGGATACACCGCACATCTCGCCGATCCAGCCAGCGAAGACGCCTTCTTCGTCGCCTTCTCGCCCCAGTACCAGCTCGCTTTCGGTTGCGTGTGGAAGCGCGCGCACTTTCCCTGGCTTGGCATCTGGGAAGAGAACCGTAGCCGCCAGGGAGTGCCCTGGAACGGACGCGCAGTCACCCGGGGACTGGAGTTCGGCGTATCCCCATTTCCCGAGTCGCGCATTCACATGGTGGAGCGGGGAAGACTCTTCGGCGAGCGGACGATTCGTTGGCTGCCTGCCTTCGGCATAGCCCATGCCGAGTACTGGATGATCAATCAGAGTTGCGACGCGGTGCCGGAAGCTCTGGTACGGCCACAAGTTTAGAACTGAAGCGCATTCTTCTTCGCTTCGATCTTCGCTGCATCGACACCGGCAACCTTTTTCAGGTCTTCAATCGCCTTAAAGTCGCCGTTCTTCTCGCGGTAGTCGACGATGGCTTTCGCCTCGTCAGCGGTCAGCGCCAACCCGGCTGAGATTTGCGCAGCCGTGGCCTTGTTGACGTTCACCTTGGGCGGAAAGCTGGCCGTAAGGTAGTCCAGCGTGGCCGTAAACTCCTCATCGGTCCCCTGAAGCCCCATCGTAGTCATCTTGATGATGAGCTCCTGCCACCCTTCCGGCGTTCGTCCCGTTGCCAGAATATTGTTGGCCGAGTGACATTTGCTGCAAAGCCTCAGCGTGACATCCCGGCCCGGGCCCGCAGGGAATTCGGGATGAGCGTCAGCCTGCGCCGCCGGTGCCGCACTCTGCTTTGCCGAGACGACCGAGCCGCCGAGGATCGAGACTCCAAGGATTGTGAAAGCAAAACAGAACACTGCAAGTCTGGCCGGGGTGGCCCGCTTTAACGTCGACCCAACTCTCGACAGCAAGTTCATATCACTCCGCGATCCACTCATTGCTGTTTAGACACGGTACAGCCCGTGGAGTTGCATGCTGCTCTAGTGCTCCAATGCAATCCCGAAGGAGTAGAGCACGTTGTTATGGTCGGTGAAGAAGGCGTGAGCATCGCTGATCGCCACACCAGACTTGTTGGTGTAGGTCGGCAGCGTCTCCTTGCTGTTGAAGAGTTCCTTACCGGTCTTCGCGTCGAGCACCAGCAGCCTGGCGTGGGTCGTCGCATTCCCACCCGCCAGCGCAACAACGATTCCGTTGGCAATGCGCGCCGGGGTCGGGTTGACCATATCCTCGGAGATCCAGGCGGGCGTCAGCACCGGCTTGCCATCGGCGTCGTCCACCCGGAACGCAACGAGAGCGCCGTGCGCTGCCACGCCCTTCAGACTTGGCATATTGACTGGTGCTGAAACAGATGCGATCACCCATGTAGTCCCATCGGTCTCCTGCCAGGTCGCCAGACCGTCCCACGCGTGCTTCGTGCCGGCCTTCGAGATCGGCGACGTCTCTGAGAGCGCAGTCTTGTGGTCCGAGCCGCCCAGCGCTGCCGCGTCAAGCAGGACGATGCTGCCATCTTTGCCTGCTGCTGCAACCAGCTGCCGGGTCTTGAACGTGAAGGGAAGCGGGTTCAAAGCCGCCACCGTGCCTGTAGGCGTGTACCAGTTCTTGACTTTCATGTCCGGGCCAAGGGAGACGACAGAGTTGGCGTGAAAGTCGCCGCCGGTTCCCGCGCCGGTGACGACATAGGCCGTACCATCTGCTGCGAGGATGGGCCCAGTTCCCACCAGCGACGCACCCTTTGGCAGGTCGTAGTGCGCGGCCGGGTAGTCAGCAGTAGTTACGTTGACGGCCGAAACACCGGCCGGTGTAGCCCCGCAGGCGGTCGGTGCTGACGCGTACATCGTCTTGCCTATGATATTCATCGCGGAAGCTCCGGCCGCGGATGGAAAGAACTTGATCGGCGGCGCGAAGTCTACGCCGGTCGTGACGACTTGTTCATGCAGCATGCCGTTGCTGGTCAACGCGTACACACCCTTCAGACCAAACCCGCCTCCGCCGGATGCAGCGCCAAGACGGCGCTCGCCGGGTTCGACTGCTGGTGGATTCGGCGGCGGTGGTGCGCCCGGGGCGCGCCTCGCATTGAAGTTGATCACCGCAGGCGGCTCCATGATGATGCTCACCGAAGGAGCGGCGCAGCCCGTTCCCTTGAGCGCATATTCCTTCTTCCAGAGCAGCGTGCCGAGTTCAGAATCGACGCCGTAGACCGTGTCGGAGGAGGCGACGTAGACGAAATCCTTGAAGCCCTGCCCATTGATGGTGCGGGAGATCAACAGGGGCTCGTCGAAGTTTTTCCGGGCCTTGGAGGGGGTTCCGAGCGCGATCTTCCACAGTAACTTGAACTGGGTCGGCACGCTGGCGGGAGAGAGCTTCTTTTCGACCTTCTGCCAGCCGCTCTGCTCCGGGCTGTTACCGATGATCGTCCAATCGCCGCGTGGTGCCTGCTGCGAGAGTGCCGCCTGCGAGAGGCACATCAGCCCGGCACAACCCATGATCGTGAAGCCTGCGAACCTTCTCTTGCCCACTTGAATTCCCTCAGTTGAACCTGCTCGTTCTGCCACGTGTCACCTCTACTTCAGGCCAAAGCAATAGATTGTGCCGTCGAAAGTGCCGAAGATGATCTTGTTGTTAGCCACCGAAAGCCCGGCCTGATGCAGGAACGAGGCGATCTGATCTCCGCTATTGAAGAGCTCCTTGCCCGTAAGCGCGTCCAGCGCGTAAAGCTTTGCCGGAACGGAGCGCTTGATCCGCTCTTCCGCGCTGAAGAGTCCACCCTGCACGTCGTTTGCCTGCAGCGTGTACTCTCCACCTGCCAGCGTCAGTACAACTCCGTTGATGACCACCGGTGGCTCTGCCGTACGCATGTCACGCGAGGTCCAGGCCGGTGCGAGCTCAGGCTTGTCACCTTTCTCCACAACCTTCAGCGCAATGATGCCACCGTTGGGAGTCTCTCCATTCGTCACCGGGAAGGGAACCGCCGTCTTACCGCCGGTAGGAGCCAACAGCCAACGTGTTCCATCTTTGCCGACCCAGCTCGTCATGCTGCCCCAGGTGCCTTCGGTCTGGAAGTTGACGTTGGCGTTCGAGATGACGGGGCTGCGCCACCACGGCGTCATGTGGTCCGCTCCGCCCATCGACTTGCTATCGAGCAGGAAGAAGCGTCCCTCCTTGCCGGAAGCCACGATCATGTCGCGTCCCTTGTACGGGAAGACCACGGGGCTGGAGTTCATGTCGAGGTCTCGACGCGTCAGCCACTCGTAGTTGCTGGGCGTGTAGTAATCCTTCAGAGTGACGGCACCGTTCTTGTAGGTGAAGGCTTCCACGCTGGTCGAGAGCGCTCCGGCGGCAGCGTCGTACGCTCCGTCGCCAGACGAGAAATAGACCGTGCCGTCGGATCCAACAGCCGGTCCGGCGACGCCCCAAAGACCTGCCTGTGGAGGATTCGAGACGGCTACCTTGCGGGTCTTCAGGTCGATCGCGTAAAGCGCATTGGGAACTCCACCGCAGCCCTGGCCCGTGACGGTGTAGATCACATTGTCAACCCAATTGAGACCGTAGGGCTTGCCGTAGGGAAGCGGAAGAACCTGAATGGCTCCTTCCGGCTCGTCGCCGGTCGCCAAATCCATCGTATGCATGTAGCCATCGCTAGCCAGCACGTAAAGAAGCCGCGTTGCCGCTCCGGCAGGGGTAACAACCGGCGTTGCGCTCTGCGCATTGGTGCAGATAAATCCGCGACCCTCGCCGGGTTCAGGCGGTTTGCTCGACTCCCACTTCAGCTTCTTCTTCCACAGAATGGTACCGTCCGCGGTGTCGAGGACGAAGACGTCATTCGACGCGCCAGCCAGGATCGCAATAGTCCTGACGCCCCCGGCAGTCCTGACGCCGCTGATGATGAGTGGCTCGCGAAAGGACTGCATGCCCATGGTCTTGTTCTCGACCTTGGTCTTCCACAGCATCGTCAGGCTCTTCGATGTCTCGGGTGAGATGCCGGAGTCGCCCTTCTGCCATGCATCGCGCGCCGGATCGACGCTGCTTGTCGTCCATTCCTGCGGTGTGCCCTGCGCCATTGCCAAGTGCATCGGCGCTGCGATGCATCCGAGCGAGCAGACTGTCGCCAACATCTTTAGCCTGAGCTTACAATCCAACCTGCCATTCCACCGCATAGGGACTTCCTCATCGAAAAGCCTGTGACTCTAAAACTCAGTAATTGCTGTTGCCGGTAACGACGGTGAATTGATTTCCTGCGTGCCGTTGGGTCTGCGATCTGAGACGTCTCATTCTCGCGAGAATACTAGCCACCGACTCAGGCGACTGTCAAATCATTTTGCAAAGAAAATCCCCGGTCCCGAAACTTCAAAACTCACCTCACCTTGGCAGCGCGAGCGTCTCTGGCTGGACCACTGCCAGCACACAGCTCTTAGAGAGCTTTGCTCGATGATTCGCGCTCGATAAGCTTCGCTGGCAATCGGACTCGCTCCAGAGGCCGCGCTGCCGCACCGCCCGCAATACGACGCAGCAGGACCTCGACCGCGCGGTGGCCGATCTCATAGGCAGGCTGAACGACGCTGGTAATCCCCGGTCGGAAGAACTCCTCCGACGCCAGTTCATCGAAGGTGACGTAAGCGATGTCTTTGGGGGTAGTCACGCGCATCGCGTACATGGCGCGGAGAGCAGCCAGGCTCGTGACTCCATTCGTGGCGAAGATCGCCGTCGGCCGAGACTTCGGATTTGCAAGTCCAGCCCGGCACAGGGCGGCGACGTCCTCCTGCTCGAAGCTACCCTTCCAGATCAGGTCGGGGTCGACATCAAGTCCGCTCCGCTGCATGGCCTGACGATAGCCCCGCAGTCTTTCCTTTTCGTTCTGCAGGGTCAGCGGCCCGGTGATGACCGCAATCCGGCGATGACCGCGCTCAATCAGGTGCATCACTGCCATTTCCGAAGCACGTGCATCGTCCACGCAGATGGAATCGACATCGAGGCCGATCGGGAGGCGATCCAGGCAGACGATCGGAACACCGGCAAGAAGGGCTGCGGACTCCTGCTCGGACCACTTGTGGCCGCCGGCCGTCACCAGCAAAACGCCTTCAACCCGCTGCGAGCGCAGGACTCCCATGATCGCGGTTTCGCGGGTGTGATTGCTTTCGGAATCGAGCACACTGAGGAAGTAGCCGGCTTCGCGTGCCGCCGATTCCGCGCCGCGAACCACCCGGGCGAAGAAGGGCACAGTAATGTCCGGTATGACCATTCCGAGCGTGTTCGTGCGGTTGGTGCGAAGGCTGCGTGCGATCAGGTTGGGCTGGTAATTCAGCGCCTTGATCGCGTCCAGAACCTTGCGACGCGACCGCTCGCTCACCGCGGTGACGCCGCTGATCACATTCGAAACAGTGCCAGAAGATACACCGGCCAGCTTGGCCAGTTCTTTCTGTGTTGGCGGCATGTTCACAATCCTATATCGAGCGTATGCAATCGCGGAATGGCGAAGGAGATGACGATAGCACCGCGACGGCGCTTTGCGCGAAAGCCGAAGCACAGTCTATAACTACCGTCGGCTCGATCCTTGCATCTTCATCTTGAGCCGTTCTAAGTGGCAGTTGTTGCTGTTCGATAGATGAGCTGTGGATTAAGTGCTCGGGCCGAGCGGCTGCAGCGGCACTCACAAAGTAATACAATTGAGCGTTTCAATTTTCCCGGCCCAGCTTGTAATGGTTCTAAAAAATGAACCTTGACAGTGCTGCGGCGATGTCGGTACTATCCGTCTGCAATCAAAATGAGACGATTCAAAATCACACGTTCTCATCCGAGCGGGACATTTCTATAAATCGGGACCATTGACCAGTTTGCTGTCGCTCGAAATCTTCGGAGGCTACACCCATGAACATCGCATCCACTCGCAAAACGTCGGGCCAGTATGAGGGAACGGGTGGCAACCACACCCGGTCTCGCGACTGGCAACGCGTCGAACAGCCCATCCTGAACGTCGTGCGCCGCCTCTCCTTTGCGCTGGTCGTAGCCGCAACGCCACTCTGCCTATTGAATGTTGCTGCGCCGTCGGCCTTTGGGCAGGCCAGTTCTTCCTCCGATGCTGTCGGCAAGGTAACCGATCCGACCGGCGCTTCGGTCCCGGGCGCGACCGTACACCTTATCAATACAGGAACCGGCGCTGAGCGTACCGCCACAACTGCAAACGATGGCTCCTGGTCGATCCCCAATATTCCTCCTGCCAACTACCGCATTCGCATAGAGAAGGCCGGCTTCAAAGCCGCTCAGATCCCCTCCATCGACGTTGAGATCGGTAAGACGGCCAATGGTTCAGTGACCTTGAGCGTCGGCGCGACTTCTGAGACCGTCGAGGTGACCGCGCTTCCTCCACAGTTGCAGACCCAGGAAGCGACAGTCGGACAGGTCATTGACGAGAAGCAGATCAACGACCTCCCGCTGAACGGCCGTAACGTTCTCCAACTCGCCACGCTGGCTCCGGGTGTCTCGCCCCCACAAAGCGGCCAGACGGGTACTCCTGCACAGACGGGTACTCAGACGAGCAGCCGTCAGCTCTACATCGCTGTAGATGGTGGACGCGCCTCGTCAACCAACTACGTTTTGGATGGCACTTATGTTCGCTCGATCCGCTTCAACAACATGTCGGTCCTGCCGAACACGGATGCACTTCAGGAGTTCAACCTGCTGCGCTCGACCTTCTCGACAGAGTATGGCCAGGGCCAGGCGATCGTATCGATGGTGACGAAGTCGGGCACGAACACCATTCACGGCACTGCATATGAATACACCCGCAATGCGATCTTCGACGCCCGCAACTACTTCACCACTTACCTTAGCAATCCTGTGAAGCCGGATTTCTACCGTAACCAATATGGTGCCACGGTCGGCCTCCCAATCATCAAGGACAAGCTGTTTATCTTCGGTGGTTACGAGGGTCTGAAGTCGGCGCGCTCTAACCCTCTCTTTGCCTTGTACCCGACGGCAGCAGAGCTTGGTGGTGACGGCACAGGGGCAACCCCCGGTGTCGCAGGCAACTCAGTACTCTTCCCAGGTACTGCCTGCGTCAAGAACGCGACCAACAGTAACAACTGCATAGGCGTTAAGAGCCCCGTGGGCTTTAACCCCGCTGCGCAGGGCTCCAGCCAGGCCTCAGCCGTGCTGGCCGCGACTTATCCGAAGGTGACCAGCGATGCAGCGGTCGCAGGCTTCAACGGAAATAACTATGCGCTTCCGGCCGCTCAGTTCACAGAAAGCTACAACAGCTACACGGTGCGTGGCGATTACACCCTTTCATCGAAGAACTCGCTTTTCGGCCGCTACATCAACTTCGACTCCGCGCAATTACAGCCTTTGGTGGACGGTGCCTTTACTTCGAACCCGCTACTGGGTCGCAATGCTGTGCTCGGTCATACATACCTGGTCTCGTCGAACATCGTAAACGAAGTGCGTATCGGCTGGAACGAGTTCTACAACATCGGCCTCGCCGTGCTGCAGGATCCTTCCAAGAATTGGGCTGCGGTGGAAGGCCTCACCAACGTCACTGCGCTTAACTCGCCTCGGCAGAATGGACGCGCCGGCTTTACCATCGCCGGTTACAGCAACGTAGCCGACGGTGCGGGTGACCAGGGTGGTCACGAGAATATCCTCAGTGCCGGCGATTCACTCTCCATGGTGCACGGCAAGCAAACCTTCAAGACTGGCTTCCAATACCAGAACCGCCGTGCGTGGCAGATTGCTGATAACAACTCGCGTGGTAACGCAACCTTCGACAACTGCTCCAAGACGAACTGCATCGACAATACCGGTACCAGCCAGAGCAGCTACATCGATCCTGATACGGGCTTCCCGGTCTACTACAACAAGTTCCAGAACTATGCCCGCGGTTTCTGCACCTCGGCCTGCAACGGTAACTCTGGAACGACGCTGGGCCACTATCGCGACAACACTTACGGCGCATTCTTCAACGACACCTGGCAGGCTGCTCGTGGCCTTACCCTGGTCCTTGGTCTGCGTTGGGAGTACAACAGCCCATTCGTCGAACAGAACGGTCTGGAAGGTACGCTTGATCCATCAACCGGGAAGGTTACCTTCAGCAAGATCCCGACAAATATTCCAGCCTTCTATCTCAATTCAGGGGCTTACGATGTAAGCAGAACCTTCCGTCCGGGAATCATCGAGCCGAACAAGAAGGGCTTTATGCCGCGCCTCGGCGCTGCGTGGGAGGCACATCCCGGAACTGTCGTCCGTGCAGGTTTCGGCATCTATCTCGACAACCTGAACACAAACGAGCTGCAGTTTACGCGCTATGCCGCTCCTTTGTACTTCCAACAGGCCTACAGCGCCTACTTCATCAATCAACTCTGGCCCGATCCAACCAAGGCTGTTGGCGTAACTCAGGTACCTTCACCGTTCTCGATTCTCCCGAAGAACAGCCGTCCTTACACGGAAGAGTGGAATTTGAGCTTGCAACAAAGCCTGGGTCACGGCGTAATACTCGAGCTGGCCTACACCGGAAGCGAAACCCACAAGTCCTGGAAGCGCTATGACCAGAACATGTGCATCCAATATCCGTTCCAGGTGCCAACATACACGCAGTGTACCAATGCATCCCGTCCATATCCTTCCTTTGGCCAGGGCATCCTGACCAGCAGCACCAAGGGCGATGCGAACTTCCACGGCGGTTCGATCAAGATCGAGCAACGTGCAAAGCGCGGTTTTTACTACCTGGGCAGCTATCAGTGGTCGAAGAACCTCGATAACTTCTCTGGTGAGGCGGGTGCGAACGACTCGTCCTTTGCAACGGACTTCCGCTTCGACCGTTCCTACTCCAACTTCGATAACCGCAACAAGGCCGTTATCTCGGGTGGGTACGAACTACCCTTCGGCAAAGGCAAGGGCATGCTGCAGTCTGGAGCAGGCAACGTGATTGCCGGTGGCTGGTCGCTCCAGACGGCGATGCAGTTCCGCACGGGTTATCCCTTCAACGTCGCCCGTACAGGTTGCAACTTTGCGGCTAACATCGGCTGCAGAGCCTTCCTGGTCACCGGCAAGAAGGTGTCGGATGCTTATCTTCATAGCCCATCGCCCTTCCACTGGTTCGACGATTCGGTGTTCACCAACAACTACACCGGTTCCTTTAGCCGTTCGACAACCGACAACCCTGGAATCCAGGGATGGGTTACCCGTAATGCCCTTCGTGGACCCGGCACTGCCAACGTCGACCTCTCAGCGATCAAGAATCTGCAGATCTATGAGCGGGTACACGCGCAGTTCCGTGCCGAGGCCTACAACATCCTCAACCGCGCTATCTTCTCCAACCCTGGCGGAAATATCGACACCACCAGCACTGTAGGCAGGGTTGCTTCAACCTCGTTGGACAACCGCAGCATCCAGTTGGCCCTCAAGATCATCTGGTAGCAGGAGCGAGTCAAGCGGATCATCCGGTCCGCTTGACCCGGACCAAGAGTTGCAAGCAGACCGCGAGCCGGAACATAGGCTCGCGGTTTTGATTGCGAGGTTGGCAGGTGAGTGAGGATCATCAAAGCGCTGCGTCTAAGGTGAGGGAGGGGTAATTCCCGGTTGACGATTTGAATGTCGTGCAAACGAATCTCAAAAAGACGCACATAACGGAATCGCCGTCCTTTTATAATCGGAACAGAATCTGAGTAAGCCTGCCGACCCGACAACCCTCAACCCCGAACTTGCCTCGTAGCCGAAGTTCGCCAACGCCCTTGGAGATTGAATGTTTAAGACATCGCTGACTACGTTACTGTTTGTCGTTTTCCTCAGCGCCGCGATTCACGGTGCCACAGCCACGCAGGCTCAGTCCGCAGCCAAGCCAAGTGCCAAACCGAACCCCAAACTAATGGTCGCGGCGGGTCAGGAGACCTTCAACAAGAACTGTCTTGCATGCCACGCCTTGGTTGCCGGGCAGGTCGGCTTCGGGCCCAATCTCAATGGCGAGTTGAAGAAGCCCCACCCCAGGAAGACCCCGGCTGAAGCCAAGACGATCATTAAGGAAGGCAAGAACAAGATGCCGGCCTGGGGCACCAAGCTCTCTGAGAGTGAAATCGACAACGTGATTGCCTATCTGAAAACGGTCTGATCCGGCCGATGGGAGATAAAAAGACCCAGGGCTTCGGCTCTGGGTCTTTCCTTGCGTAAAATCCGGCTAGTTGATGGTGAAGGCGTAGAGCGTATCTCCACCCGCCACCAGCAGATATTGATGGCCGTCCATCATGTATGTTTCGGGCGCATTGCTAACGCCGATTCTCGTATGCCATAGCGTCTTGCCCGTGGCGGGATCGTAAGCTACGAGGTTGCCGCTGGCGTCGGCTGCAAACAGCAGTTTTCCGGCGGTCGTCAGAATGCCGTCCGGCAACCTTGTGTTTGTGCCCGGATAGCGGTGTTGCCAGCCAATCTTGCCTGTTTTGTAATCGATTGCCGTCAGGTACGTCCCCGCGACTCCAAGGCTGAGCTCATCCTTGCCGCCCAGGCCCATCGCGCCACGTGGATCCAGCGTTGCGAGATAGTACATTGCCCAGCTGTCCGTGGTCTGAACGTAGAACAGGCCGGTTTCGGGATCGAAGCTCGGTGGCATCCAGTTGGCCACGCCTGCGTTGGCCGGTGAAACAAGTGCGCCGCCAATATCGAAGTCCTTCGCCGGAATGCGAACCGGCTGGCCAGCTTTGTTCGGCTCAGCGGCCCAGTTTACGGTCGAAGAAATCTTGCTGGTCAGCAGATGTTCGCCGGTCACGCGGTCCAGAACGAAGAAATAGCCATTGCGGGCCATCGTCATCGCCATCTTGCGGGGCTTGCCGTTGAAGTCCCCGTCAACCAGAGTTGGAGTCTGCGTCGAATCGAAGTCGTGGGTGTCGTGCGGCGAGTTCTGGTAGTACCAGGCCATCTTTCCGGTATCCACGTTCACAGCGACCGTGGAGCAGGTGTACAGATTGTCCCCCGGACCGCGCTTTGACGAGGTGTAGGCAGCGGTCGGATTTCCCGTTCCAAAGATGTAGAGGTGCGTCTCTGGATCGTAGGAACCCGGAACCCAGACGTTTCCGCCACCGTGGGAGGCCGCATCGACGCTCGCCCAAGTCTCAAGGCCCGGATCGCCCTTCTTCATCGGCACCGCATACCAGATCCATTGCAGTTCGCCGGTATCCGGGTCGAGCGACTTCAGAAAGCCCGGCTCATCCAGGTCGTCTCCTGTTCCAACGATCAGGTGATTGCCGATCACGATTGGAGCCATGGTCGAGAAATATTGCAGGTTGAAGTCGGCGATCTCCTTGTGCCAGATCTCCTTGCCCGTCTTGGCATCGAGGCAGATCAGGTAGTCGTCGGGAGTCTCGACATATACGCGGTCATGCCACATCCCGATGCCGCGATTCCCAATGTGAGTACCACCTCGGGTTCTCCAGAAGAAGTGCCAGAGTTCGTGCCCGTCATGCGCGTCCACAGCCCACACGTTGTCCGGCGACGTGGCATAGATGACGCCGTCGACCTGGATCAGCGAGCCGCGAATGCCCGGGACGCCGACCACCTCCGCAGTGCCGACGCCGCCGACGATGGTAGGAGCGCCCTGCGGTGCGAAAAAGCCGCCACCCCCGGGCCGGGAACCCGCAGTGAGGTGGGTCGCCCAGGCCAGGCTCAGCGACTTGACGTTGCCCTGGTTGATGAGGTCGAGCTTGCTGAAACGCTGCCCGGTATAGTCGCCCGAATAGGTAGGCCATGAGTCCGTACGCGGGTTCAGGATGGCGGCTGGGTCAAGAGATTGACCAAGCAGTGCATGCCCGCACAAACCGAAGAGTGCAACGGCGGTAAATCGTGTCAGTCCATTCATTTCGTCGTCACCAGGTATGCGGTAATGTCGTGAATTTCTTGGTCGGAATACTTGCGGAGAAGGTCCCGGTGCGGTGCAAGAGGATCGTGAACCTCCACCTTGGGGATGTCGTTGTCACGAGTGAAGGTGCGCGTCTGGCCGTCCGCCGCATTCAGCGTGACGTAAAAATCATCGATCCGGACAAGGGTTCCTTCCGCCTTCTGCCCGTTGGGCAGCGATACGGTCACGGTGGTCGGCTTCACTTGCAATGCCGGGCCTGCTTGTTCGCCCGGTTGTCGACCGCCGGGGCCACCTGGCAGCAGCCAGGCTTGCTGCATGGCACGCGGGTCCTTATACAGCGACGCGAAGGTCTTCAGATCTCCCGAGATGGAGTGGCACGAGGCGCAACGTTTGGTGAACGTCGCTTCGCCAACCTTGGCGTTGCCGGTGACAATGTTGATCGGCACCTCAGGTGCGTCGGTACGGCTGGCAACTTTCAGGCTGTGCAGCCAAGCCACTACGTCCACGATCTGGGCGTCGGTGATGTCGATTCGGGGCATACCCAGACTGGAACGCGCACCGTGGACGATGGGCGTGACCAACTCCCCATTTTCGTCTGCGAGGACCACGCCAGACCGCAGAAGATTGGGGCCAGTTTCACCGCCCCCCGCGTCGGACCCATGGCAGAACGCGCAGCTTACGCCATAGATAGCCTTGCCACGATCAAGCACTTCCTGGGGAGCCTTGGGACGTTCAGGATAGGCAGCAAATGGGAGCGGAGCCGGTCGCGGAGGAGCACCGGCTTGCTGGCCAGCCGGAGACGCCGCCTGAAAATCAGTACCCGTCAGCGGCTGTCGCACCCCATAGACGAAGCCTGAAAGGAGGACAGAAAACACCACAGCTTGAACTTTCAACAGAATCCCTCCGTACGAGGCCCGACACTCAAGCCATCAAAATACACCGCAGCCTTTGCCATTGGCTTGACGTCGAAACCACGGAGCTCCCGTTGGCTTCACGGTCGGCGGATCGAGGGTTGAACTGGACGACTCGGACTGATCCTAATCTCAGTTGGGCATTGATAACAATCAAAACGGGCGCTGTACGAACATATTTACGCCTGCAAAATCGATTTCGCTCAATCGTCGCTGTAATCAGTCAACCAGCTGCTGGGAAATGCAACTGTTTGCGAGACCGTCGATCTGGCTGGAGGCTATGTGCCGCAGAAGGTGTGCAGCACACGTTCTGCAGGTGTCGCGGGAGAGGTAAAGCGGTCCATCCCCAACCGAACTTCAAAGGGGCGGGATATGACGTCGACGAGTTCCTCGAAGGGGCGGTAGTCTTCCCTAAGCTCGGCGGCTTCAATGGCCGCCTGCACCAGGTGATTGCGCGGAATGAACGCCGGGTTCACCTTCCGCATCGTGTCGGCCAGCAGGCTGCCGGGCAGCGGTTCCAAACGCAACCGGCTCCGCCAAACGACCGCCCATGCGTCGTAGGCGGAGGGATCTGCGAAGAGCGACCGGACGTGCCGATCCGCTGCCGGGTCCGCTGCCGCGTCACACAGGAGCCGGAAGGTAAGCGTAAAATCCGCAGCGTTGCGGGCCATGCGATCCAGCAGGTCCGCCGCCAACGCCCCGTCTCCGTCGAGTTGCGTCTGGAGCCCGATCTTGCGAGCGAAACCGGCCTGTCGCGCGGCGTCAAATTGCGGCTCATAGGCAGCGAGAGCCTCGTTGGCGGAGGCCAGCCCAGCTTCTTCGCTGCCGCTTTCCTGTTGCAGCAGCGGCAGCAGAGCCTCGGCCAGGCGGGTGAGATTCCAGTGTGCGGCGATGGGCTGGTTGCTGTACGAGTACCGCCCGCGCTGGTCGATCGAACTGAAGACCGTAGCCGGATCATAAGCCTCCATGAAGGCACACGGGCCGAAGTCGATCGTCTCGCCCGACACGGACATATTGTCGGTATTCATCACGCCGTGGATAAATCCCAGCATCATCCATTGCGCGATCAGCCGGGCCTGTCGCGAGATGACGCCATCGAGAAAGGCTCGATACGGCTTTGTCGACGTGGCGGCCTCGGGATAGTGGCGAGCAATGGCGAAGTCCGCGAGTATGCGAATGGCCTCAACGTCGCCCTTGGCCGCGAAGTATTGGAACGTTCCCACTCGGATATGGCTCGCGGCAACGCGGGTAAAGACCGCTCCCGGCACTACGGATTCACGATACACCGGCTGTCCGGTGCTGACGGCGGCGAGGGCCCGGGTAGTCGGTACGCCCATTGCGGCCATGGCCTCGCTGACGATGTACTCGCGCAGAACGGGACCCATCGCGGCGCGACCGTCGCCGCGGCGTGAGAAGGGTGTTGGGCCGGAGCCTTTGAGCTGAATGTCGTAACGCGCGCCGTTGCGTGCGATCACCTCGCCCAGCAAATTAGTGCGTCCGTCGCCCAGCATCGGCACAAAGTGGCCGAACTGATGTCCGGCATAAGCCTGCGCCAATGGTTCGGAGCCCTCGGCAACTTGGTTGCCTGCCAGAATTTGGACTCCGGCCGGACTGGCAAGCTGATCCGGGTCGAGGCCAAGCTCACGCGCCAGCCCGTCGTTCAGCTTGATGAGCTTAGGCGCTGCCACCGGAGTTGGATTGAGCCGAGCATAGAATCGCTCCGGCAATCGCGCGTAGCTGTAATCGAAGTGGAATTGAACTGGCTGCGGCCCGGCCCCGTGCGCTTTCGAAGTGCTCATACCTCATTCTATCCAGCGATAGGAAAGACCGGCGAAGGGCCGATCAACGTAAATCGCCGCGACCGTCGAGATTTGTTTGGCAGTCTTTCCAAACAGCACAAGTTGCGGGCCGTCGTCCTTGAAGGGTTGATCGCTGGCAGCAAAATTCAACTACAATTCCTCTTCGGACTCATTGAGTTCTAGAGGAGTACATTACATGAATCTTTCCCGCAGGCAGTTGATAGGTTACGGAGCGGCGATGAGCGCCGCATGTGTTCTGGCGGGGCGGCGAGCTTTTGCCAACCCGCTCGGGTTGCCAGTCGGCCTCCAGCTCTACAGTGTGCGGGAGATGCTCGAAAAGGATTATCTCGGCACGTTGAAGCAACTTGCAGCCCTGGGGTATGTCGAGGTCGAATCGGCGGGGTATTTCAACCTGTCGCCGGCGCAGGTGAAAGACGCGATGAAGGCCGCCGGGCTCAGGCTGGTCAGCTCGCATCATTCCTGGGGTCCGATGGTGAAGTCCGCCGATGAGATCATCGCCTATTGCAAGGAAGTAGGTGTCCAGTACGTGATCTGTGCGTCGCCGGGGATGAAGGACCCGGCCAAGGGGAACGGTCTCTCCGCCGAGGCCCGCATGAACGCCTACACGATGGAAGATTATCGGTGGTGCGCGGAAAACTTCAATAAGTGGGGACGCAAGGTGAAGGCTGCCGGCATGCAATTTGGTTATCACAACCACACGCAGGAGTTCACCCCCAAAGAAGGCGTCGTGCCGATGAAAGAGATGATTCGGCTGACCGATCCGGACCTGGTCACCTTCGAAATGGATTGCGGCTGGGTGCAGGTCGGTGGTGGCGATCCAGTCGCCTATCTCAAAGAATTTCCGAAGCGGTTTTCCATGCTGCATGTGAAGGACTTCAAGCCGACCGGCAAGCCCATGTCGGTCCTGAACCCGCCGCCAGCAGCAGAGCTTGGACAGGGAACTGCGGACTACAAAGCGATCTTCGCTGCCGCAAAAGGCGCCTCAATCCGCCACGCCTTCGTCGAGCAGGAGGGGTACGATATTCCGCCGATGGAAGCCCTTAAGATCGACGCTGATTACATGAAGGCGTTGAAGTCATAGCGGAGAAATAAGAATCCCCGCCAACCATACCGGTTGGCGGGGACTTTGTTTTTGGGGCGGGCTATCCGACGGACTTCATGTACTCGTAGCTTACCTTGGCTGAGGCCAGCTGCGGGCGTACATAGGGAGCTTCCTGCTCCGCGAAAGTGTGCTCGACGCCGGCCTTCTTGGCGGCTGCGTAGATTGGCTTGTAGTCGATAAAGCCCTTGCCGAGCTCGACGCCTTCCGGACGGTCTTTCCCGGTCAGATCTGTGGTCGGCGGCCGTTTCTTGAAGTCCTTCACGTGGATCATGCGGAAGCGGCCGGGATACTTCTGCATGTAGGAAACGGGGCTGGCTCCGGCGATGGTCATCCAGCCGCAGTCAATCTCGAATTTGACCAGGTCCTTATCGGTCTCCTTCAGCAGAATGTCGTATCCATAGCTACCGTCGGGCAGCTTTTCGAACTCGACGTTGTGGTTGTGATAGGCATACTGCAGCCCGGCGGCTTTAGCAGCCTGGCCGACCTTGTTCATGTGTGCGGCGATCTGCTTGAAGCCGTCGAGACCGAAGGCCGGCATCGCAGTGTTCGGCGCAGGTCGTCCGCCAGGTCCCATGCTGAAGAGGGTAGAACTGGTGGCATACTTCGAGCCTAGCGTGTTGACGCCAGCCAGAACGGCACCCATGTCAGGTGGGTTGTTCAGGTTGACGTGGGAACTGGGAATCTTGATCCCGGCATCGTCCGCGAACTTGCGGTACTCCGTGGCGCTGAACTTGCCGAGGCTGAACGACTCCACCTCAGTGAAGCCGATTTCCCGTAGAGCCTTGAGCGTACCGGGCGTGTCCTTCGCCAGTTCATCGCGGACAGCGTAAAGCTGAATACCCTGGGCAAAGCCTGTCGGCGCGGCGTTGGCTGCTCCGGTGACGGTGGCGGCAGCAGCAGCCCCGCTGAGGATGATGAAACTTCTTCTATCGAGATTCGCCATTGAAACTCCTTGTTGGTCTAAAAGTGTACATGGTCGGCAACGCGACACGCACACGGCGCACCGCTAGAACGAGAGTCTCGCTCCGAGTTGGATCTCTCGCTTGGCGGCCGCAGCGGTAAAGCCCAGGGGCTGGCTTGGCGACAGACTGGACGTGCCGTGGACATGGAAGTCGGGTGCGAAGGTTGAGCCGACGATATTGTTCACGCTTTCGTAGTTGGTGTGGTTGGCGATGTTGAAGCCCTCAGCCGTGACTTTGAGGCTGTACTCGCGCCCGAGCTTGAAGGCCTTGCTGAGTCGCATGTCGAAGTCGGTGTAGGCCGGTCCCAGGCCGCTGTTACGCGGGGCCGATGGTGGTCGGTCGTTCGTAAAGTGACCGTCGCCATTGATGTCCGCGCCCGCAAGCAGGTTGAACGGATGGCCGCTGTTGTAGGAGAAGATCGGCGACAATTCGATGCCGGAGAGCGCGAACGACCGCCACGGGCTCTCCATCGTGGCGGCGAGAACGACCTTGTGGCGCTGGTCGAAGTCGGAGACAGACCGCTCTCCGTGCAGATCGGTCTGCTCGAAGGCCGAGTAGTCGCTGTTGAAGTCGGTGGAGTCGTCGACCGCCCGGCTGTAGGTGTAGTTGCCGATGAAGGTGAAGTGTCCGCTGAACTGCTTCTTCAGCTCCACAATGCCGCCGTTGTAGATGGCACCTCCAATGGATTCATACCGATTGTTTTGCAGGATGGTGTGGGTCGGATCGGCGAAGCAAAGGCTAGGCGTGGATTGGCAGGCCGGTGCGTCCCAGTCGCGGAAGGGCAGGCCATTCGTGGGGAGGTGGTTGGCTCCGGTACCAGTGGTGATCGGAGCGCCGGGGAGGAGGTTGGTATCGACCGACCATGGGATGTGGGTGGTGTGGACGTGGATGAAATCGGCCGACAAGGCAAGCGATTTGCCAATCTGGCGTTCGATGCCGAACGACGCCTGCTGCGCCATCGGCGGGCGGTAGTCGGACTGGGCCGAAAACAGCACTGTGCCCGGAGGCAACGGCCCGCTGTTCGACACCGTAAGACCAAACTGCGCCAGATCGCTGGCCTGAATGCAGGCCGGCTTGGGTGCGGCGGGCGTACCGCAGTTGATCTTGCCCTGCGCGAGCAGCGTCTGGTAGATGGCTGCCGAGGTGACCGAAGGACTGGCTGGCAGACCGAGGATTGTCACCAGCGTGTTAGCGATTTGCCGGCTCCCGGTGGTGCCTCCGAGGATCTTTACCACTGCCGGGATCTGCGCGTACACCTGGCCGTAGAAGATCCCATAAGCTCCGCGCACGACCGTCTTGTGGTCAGCGGTGGGACTCCACGCGAAGGAGACGCGTGGGCCGAAATCCTTCTTGTAGGTGTTGATGATCCCGTCCTGCGAATCGATCTCGTAGCGCAGTCCGACGTTGAGCGTAAGGTTGGGCCGAATCTGCCAGGCATCTTGCGCATACAGCGAGGTGAACGGGCGGTTCAGGGTGTAGGTGGGTGGCCCAAAGCCCTGCTCGTAAAAGGATGGCAACCCGAGTGCGAACGCCTGCAAGGTGCTGATCGGGGCTGACGCTGTGGTTGCCGCAAGTCCGCAGGCCTGCGGTACCTGCAGGCATGGGCTCACAAGTCCGCCGGGCAGTTGCAGGAACTCGAAGCGGCCGCCAAGGAAGGCGTCGGCAGAGGTCTTCTCCCCGCGCAGAAGTTCCTGGACCCCGAACTGCAGGGTGTGTTTGCCGCGGAGCAGCGTGATGTTGTCGCCGAAGTCGTAGCGCCGGCCCGTGGTGGCGTTCGGCAGGAAGATGTTGCGGCCGAAGAAGCCGTAGCCTTCCACGTCAAGGCCCGGCCCGCCGAGGTCGTTGGAATTGACGTTGAACACGTAGTAGTTCCACTGGGCGTGGAATTCGTTGTTTGTACGGGCATTGAACTGGTGGAACTCCGAAACCTGCAGCGTGCTGTCCCAATTGACGATGGAGGTTCCGCGCGAGTGACCGACAAGGGCCTGCACATCGGGGTCGGATTCGGTAAGGTGCGCGGCGCTGTAGCGGAGGAACGCGGAGTCGTTCTGGCTGAAGTGGTGGTCAAGCTTCAGGGATCCCGCGTACTGGCGCGTGGGGAAGGGGAACAGCCCGCCATTGGCCTCAAACTGGTTGACGACGAAGCCATTCGACGCAAGATGCG
Source organism: Rhodanobacteraceae bacterium (assembly GCA_025350865.1). GTDB lineage: Bacteria > Acidobacteriota > Terriglobia > Terriglobales > Acidobacteriaceae > Edaphobacter. The sequence continues at coordinate 11,809 of JANXWZ010000060.1, read as the reverse complement.
AAGCGCTGACGAACGGGTTGCCGGTCAGCGTTGGGCTCACGGTGAGGATGCTCTGGAGTGCGAACGCACACGTAGCCGCTGGAAGGAATTGACTGGCAGCGGTTCCCAGGCACGGTACGGGCGTTGAGCCCTTGGCTGCAAGACCGGCGATGATTGGGGCGTCGAGCGCGCTGGGTCCGAAGATGTTGCTGTTGGTCAGTAGTGGAACCGCGTCCTGAGCGTCCGAACGCAGGCCTTCAAAAGCGAGGAAAAGGAAAGTTTTGTCCTTCCGGATCGGCATGCCGATCGTTCCGCCGAACTGTTGTCGGCTCAATGAGTTCTTGATCGGCTGGCCCTGCGCGGTCAGCGAGAACGTCTGGCCGACGCTGAGCGCGGGGCTGAAGGCGAACGGGTTGCGAGCGTCCATGGCATCGTTGCGGAAGAAGCCGAAGACGCCGCCGTGAACCGTATTTGTGCCCGATTTGGTGACGATGTTGATGGATGCGCCGCTAGCCCCGCCGAGTTCCGCCGAGTAGTTGCTGCGGTTGATCTGGAACTGATCCACGGCGTCCTGGCTGACGTTGAGGCGGACTCCACCGGCGTCGTCGTTGGTCTCGCCACCATCCACCGTGACGTTGTTGCCGCGGCCGTTGCTGCCGTACATCGAGAGGCCGCTCTGCGGGGCCTGCTGCACGCGGAAGTCGGCATTGCTCGCGATCGTGTTGGAGTTGCTGACGCCGGGCATCAGCAGCGAGAACGAAAGGTAGTCGCGGCGGCTGATCGGAAGGGAGGAGATGCTGCGTCCTTCGACGGTATCAGCCTGGCTGCCCCGTTCCGTTTCAATGACTGGCGGAGCGCCGGTGACGACAACGTCGGTCGCCACGGATGACAGTTTGAGTTGGAAGTCGGCCACGACGGTCTGGCCGATGGGGACGACAACGCCGGTCGTGAGCGAGATGGCAAAGCTTGGAGCCTGCGCGGTGACTTCATAAGTCGCGGGTGGAAGGGAGGTGACCCGGTACTGGCCTGTGCCGTCCGTTACGACGTTGCGTTGCAGCCCTGTCTGCTTGTCAGCGACCAAAATTCTGACGTTCGGAACGGCAGCGCCGGTGGGGTCGGTTGCCGTGCCTCTTATGTCTCCGGATGCGCCGACGCCCTGGGCGAATGTGGGTTTTGCAATGAGGGAGGTGAGGAAAATGAGGATGGATAGCAGAATCGGGGAGGTAGAGCGTAATTTCGTGGTCACGGGGCAGACTCCTTCAGGCCGATCGCTTGTGCAGAGCGGAGTTCGAGTTCGCTCTGCGGCGATTTTTTCATCCCGCTCTTGTACGCGCTGGGCTGTGCGATTAGCAAGACAAATATCGTCGGTGCGCCAAAGACGTCTAAGATGGGGTGCAGGGTGCAGCGGGAGAGCCAGGAGACATGAAGATTTTGACGTTGGTTCGGCAGGTACTGGACGCGGAAGAGAGCGTCCGGATGAAGGATGGTGCGGTGGATCTAAGCGCCAGCAAACTGGTGGTCGACACCATGGACGAGTACGGCGTGGAGCAGGCACTGCGCATGCGCGATGCCGACGCGACCATTGAAGTGGTGGCTTTGGCGGTAGGCGCAACGCGCTGCGAAGAGGCTCTGCGGACCGTGTTGGCGATGGGTGCCGACCGGGCGATCCTGGTGGAGTGCGGCACTCCGCTGGATGTAATCGCCACCAGCAGCGTTGTATCCGAGGTGGCGAAGTCGGAGCAGATCGATCTGATCTTCTGCGGCGGCGGACAGGCGGATTGGGATAGCCATGCGCTGGGTGCCGCAGTAGCCGAGAGGCTGCAATGGCCACAGGCCACCTGGTCGAGCGCACTGACGATTGACGGAACGCAGTTGACCGGCACGCACGATGTCGACGCGGGCAAGGAGACGTTTACGATGGCTCTGCCTGCTGTGGTGACGACCCAGCAAGGCCTCAACGAGCCGCGCTATCCGACTCTGCCGAACATCATGAAGGCAAAGAGAAAAGAGATGCGGAAGCTTCCCGTGGAGAGCTTTGGAGTAACGGCAAAGCTGAAGGTGTTGAGCGCCGGCGTTCAGGTGAAGGAGCGGCGGCGGACGATGATCGATGGGAAAGATGCGGGCCTGGCGGCGGCTGAACTTATCAACCTCCTGCGCAACGAAGCAAGGGTGATTGCATGATTTTGATTGTTGCGGAACATGCCAATGGGAAACTGGCAAAGAGTGCGTACGAGATGACGCAGGCGGCTCGGGATTGTGGTCGGGAAGGGCCGATCACGTTGCTGGTGTTGGGCAGCGGAGTTGCTCCGGTGGCAGCGCAGGCGGCGTTGCTTGGCGACCAGGTTCTGGTGGCCGATCTACCCGCACTTGCCGAGTATGATCCTGAGGTCTGGGCTGCGGCGGTGGCGCAGATCGCCGGTGAGGGCGAGGCCCATACGGTGCTTATCGGCGGCTCTCGTAGCGGGCGGGAATACAGCCCGCGAGTCGCAGTAAAGCTGGATGCGCCGCTGCTGGAAGATGCGATCAGCTTGACGGATGTTGGCGGTGACCTGCAGGCGGAGCACTACACGTTTCTGGCTCGGGTGACGGAGCGCGTTGAGGCCCTGGGCCCGGTGGTTGTGGTGTCGATCAAGCCCGGTGCGTTATCGCCGGCGAAGGCCAATGCGGCGGCGGCGGAGCAGTTCGATGTGGAGTTGACGTTGCCGGAGAGGCGCGTTGCGGTGACCGCGCGGATGACGGAGAAGAGCGAACGCGTGGCCCTGGCAGACGCAGACATTGTGGTGTCGGGCGGACGCGGTGTCGGCTCCGCCGAAGGATTTGTAGAGTTGGTCGAAGGGCTTGCCGATCAATTAGGCGCGGCGGTCGGGGCGACACGCGCGGTCGTCGATGCGGGTTGGAGACCTTACGCAGAGCAGGTTGGACAGACGGGAAAGACGGTGCAGCCAAAAGTCTATGTTGCGGTTGGAATTTCGGGCGCAGTGCAGCATCTTTCCGGAATGGGCAAGAGTAAGGTAATCGTTGCGATCAACAAGGATGGAGACGCGCCGATCTTCAAGGAAGCGGATTATGGGATCGTCGGCGATGTGAAGGTGATTGTGCCGGCGTTAATTGAGGAGCTGAAAAAGTCGTAATCGCAGGGATCTTGCCATGCTTCCGCTGACCCACAAATTGCTGTTCGCGGTGTTTGCTGCATTGACTGTGGCTGCGGGATTGCGTGGATTCTACCGGCTATATCGGCGCATTGCGACAGGGCGCGTTGACACGGATTTGAGGTGGAATGATCTGCCTCGCCGAGCTTGGTATGCGCTGGTTACAACCTTGACCCAGAGCCGGACGTTTCGCAAACGACCCGCCGTCAGCTTCTTCCACTCTCTGATCTTTTACGGGTTTGTCTTTTATCTGCTGGTGAATCTGGTCGACGGCATTGAAGGCTATGTGCCGTTCGAAATTACGTCGGCGACTGTGGCCGGTCGCGTGTACAACGCGTTCGCCGACCTCTTGAGCGCGGGTGTGTTGATTGGTGTTGTGGCGCTGGTCATTCGACGGTTTGCCCTGCCTGCTCGTCGCGACTTCAGCTTCAACCCGCGGACCTTGTTGCATCCCAGGATCAAGAACAGTTACATATCGCTGGATTCGATCTTCGTTTCGGCGTTCATTCTGTTTCATGTCGGCAGTCGCGCGGTGGGTGCCGGGGCGAAGTTGGTGGTTGAAGGGCCGGATGTATATCAGCCGTTTGCGATGGTACTTTCGCAGATGTTTTCTCCGGCGCATGCCGAGGCTTGGCGAATCTTCGGGTACTGGGGTGCGCTAGGCAGCGTGCTGGCGTTTCTGAGCTACTTTCCGTATTCCAAGCATGTGCACATCTTTATGGCTCCGGCGAAGTACCTGGTGGCGCGCGAGGTGACTTCGGGTGTGTTGCCGGCGATGGACCTCGACCTCGAAGCCGAGGTGCCAAGGCTGGGCGCTGATAAGTTGGAAGACCTTGCGTGGCCCCGCTTACTGGATGCTTACGCTTGTATCCAGTGCAACCGGTGCCAGGATGTTTGTCCGGCTACGGCTACCGGAAAGTCGCTTAGTCCGTCTGCGCTCGAGATTAACAAGCGGATGGAGTTGAACGCGAGTGGCGATGGCGTAAGCAGGAATCCGCTGCTGATGTTTGCGTTGTCTCCTGAGGCTGCGTGGGCCTGCACGACGTGCGGAGCGTGCATGGAGGCGTGTCCGGTGCAGGATGAGCCCATGCTGGACATCATCGACATCCGGCGCCAGCAGGTGATGCAGCAGGGGGAATTTCCAGCGCAGTTGCAGGCGGCGTTTCGCGGCATGGAGCGGGCGAAGAATCCGTGGGGCATCAACCATGACAAGCGCATGGACTGGGCTGCGGGGTTGAAGGTGAAGACGACGGACGAGAATCCCGAACCCGACGTCTTGTTCTGGGTTGGCTGTGCGGCCAGTTACGATCCGCAGTCGCAGAAGACCGCGCGGGCGTTCGTCCAGTTGCTGGATCACGCGGGCGTAGACTTTGCGGTGCTCGGGAAGCGGGAGTGTTGTACGGGCGACAGCGCACGACGGGCGGGCAATGAGTATCTGTACCGGCAGCTGGCGGATGAGAATGTAACCACTTTGAATCAGGTAAAGCCGAAGCTGATTGTTGCAACCTGTCCGCACTGCATGAATGCCGTAGGCAAGGAGTACAAGCAGCTTGGCGGCGACTACAAGGTGATGCACCACACGGAGTATCTGGAAGAGCTTGTGGCCTCAGGGAAGTTGGTTCCAGAGGCTGCGAACAGTACGGTTACGTATCATGACCCTTGCTACCTGGGCCGGCACAATGGCGTGTACGACGCTCCCCGGAATGTGCTGAACTTGTTGAGCAACTCCTTTGTGGAGCTGGACCGGACCCGGGAGAACTCGTTCTGCTGCGGCGCCGGTGGGGCCCAGTTTTGGAAGGAAGAGGAGCCGGGGGAGGAGCGGATCTCCGACAACCGGTTCCGCGAGGTTCGCGACACGCTGGAGGGGGCGGAGGACAAGGTGCTGGCGGTCGGCTGTCCCTTCTGCAAGAGCATGCTGGAGAGCACGCCGGGTAAGGGTGGCGATTCGATTGCTGTGAAGGATGTGGCCGAGTTGCTGCTGGAGGGTATCCAGCGGCGGTTGGGTACGGTGCCGGTTTCGGCGGCGGCTGAGGCTGGAGTGATCGCTGTGGCAGAACCTGTCGCTGTGGTGGCTGTCGCCGCGCCGGTTGCCGTAGTGGAGGCGGAGGTTGCGCCGGTGGTTGCGCCGGTTGAGCGGAAGAAATGGACGCCGAAAGCAAAGGCGGTGGAGCCGGTTGTGGAGGAGGCTCCGAAGGTGGAGGAGGCGGTGCGGGTGGTGCGGAAGGCCTGGGTTCCGAAAGGGAATAAGTGAAGCCCGGCAGTTAGATGCGTTACCGTATGGTGCGGGCCTTCGCCACGTGCTCTACCGGGGCGGTCACCATGGCGCTCGTATCCTTCATCGCGGCGATAGCCTCGTCGTAGCGTCCGGCCAGCGAGTTGTAACGGATGACCGCCATCTCTTCGAGCATCTTCATGCCGTCCTTGAGGTACGACATGCGGCTTCGCTCGTCGTGGCCCCAGGTGACCGGGACCTCGGTGATGCTGTACTTTAGCTTTCGGGCAATGAAGAGGATTTCAGGGTCGAAGCCCCAGCGTTCGATGCGCTGCAGGCGGAAGATGATCTGCGCGGTCTCGCGGCGGAAGGCCTTGAAGCCGCACTGGGTGTCTTTGAAGGGCAAACCCATGACGCCACGGGTGATGGCGTTGAAGCAGCGCCCGAAGAATTGGCGATAGAGCGGTTGATGTATCGTCTGGCGGGTGCGGTCCATCCAGCGCGAGCCGATGGCTACATCCGCGCCGGCATCAATGGCGGCCATCAGAAGCGAGGCCTCTTCCATGGGGGCGGAGAGGTCGGCGTCGGTAAACATGACGATATCTCCGGCTGCTTGGAGCAGTCCGTTACGAACCGAATACCCCTTGCCGCGATTGCCCGGATTCTGAACCAGATGCAGCCTGGGATAGCGGTCCATCCAGCGCTTGATCACCTCGGCCGTATCGTCCCGGGAACCGTCGTCTACGACCAGGACTTCGGCATCCCAACCCTGGCCTTCGATGCAGTCCATTACTCGGGTCAGCGTCGCTTCAATGCGGGCGCTCTCATTGAAGGCGGGAATTACGACACTCAATTGGGGATGCGACATCACTGACTGCCCTCTGTAGGCACTAGCTGGGAACGAAAAGTTGAAATTTGCGAGGATATCAGGCTTAGGTCCGGCGTTCATCATACTTCAACCATTAGACGCTTGGAATATAACTTTGGCCTCAATTTTCGGAAGGTGTTGCTGGCCTGATAGACTCCACCCATGTCGGACGCCCCGGAACAGCCTACGCCCACCCCGTTTGAGCCTTCAGCTCCTCCCCAGCCGCCGCCGATAGCGGCCCAGCCGTCGAGCGGCTACCAACCTCCGCACCCGACGTTTGCGCCGCCACCGCCGCAGTATGGGCCGCCGTACGCGCCGTATGGGAATCCCTACGGTGCGGGGTTCTATCCGCCGCAGAAGCCGCGCTCGGCATGGTTCTGGCCGGTCATTCTGCTCGGAAGCCTCGCGATTCTCAGCCTGTTTTTCTGGGCGATTGTTTGGTCGGCGATGCATAGCGCGACCGACGATACCAACACGACTGGATTTGGCAGCAGCCGCATCGCGGTGATCGATTTGAATGGCGTGATTCTGGACGCGGACAAGATCGATACGCAGCTGCGCAAGTTCGGCGACGACTCGTCGGTGAAGGCCATTATTCTGCATATCGACTCGCCCGGCGGCGGTGCGGCAGCCTCGCAGGAGATCTACCACGAGGTGGTTCGCGTACGGCAGGAGAAGCACAAGAAGATCGTCGCGTCGGTGGAGTCGGTGGGCGCGTCTGGGGCATATTACATCGCCAGCGGATGCGACAAGATTTATGCCAACGATGCGTCGGTGGTTGGGTCCATCGGCGTCATTATGGAGTGGACCAACTACGGCGATCTTTATCGCTGGGCCAAGCTGAAAAGCGTGGTGATTCATGCTGGGGAACTGAAAGATGCGGGCGATCCGACGCATGACATGACGCCGAAGGAAGCGGCTTATTTCCAGTCGCTGGTGGACAACATGTACGGCCAGTTTATTCAGGATGTGGCCGATGGCCGCCATTCCACTGCCGATAAGATCCGTCCGCTGGCTACGGGGCAGGTCTGGACGGGGCAGCAGTCGCTCCCGCTGGGCCTGATCGATAAGGTTGGCGGGTTCCGGGTAGCGCTGATCGATACCGCCCGCGAGGTTGGGATCAAGGACGAACCAAGCATTGTCCGGCCGCATTCAGCGAAGAAGGGGTTGGCGGCGCTGATTAACGGCGAAGCTGACGATCTGTTCCCGAACCCGACGAAGATGCTGGACAAATCGCCTGGGTTCTACTTTATGTGGAAGTAGTCCGTGCTGAGGAGAGTTCTGCCCTTGGCGTCGGTTCGGTTGCATCGATGCCCTCCGCGGATTGTGGAGCCGGGAGAAGGCAACGAAACTTCGCCTTGCAGCATCCAATGAGAATCGGTTGGTCCTATGGGTAATTCTGTCGTCAAACCTGCTGAAGTTACCTATTGCTCCCAACCGTTTGCTTTTGAGGCACATGGAGCGTGGTAGGACCATCTATTTTGCCTTTTCGGCGAGACAATCCACACACGGCATGCGTCTGTCGAAGTAAGACCGTCAGAGATCGCCCGCAGGGATAAAGGAGATTTGCATTGACCAAAGCCGACCTCGTCGACAAAGTGACCGCATTAGGGGACCTGACCCGCCGCGACGGTGAAGTTATCGTCGATGTGCTGTTCGATTCCGTCATTGGCGCGCTGAAATCGGGCGATAAGATTGAAATTCGCGGATTCGGAAGCTTTCGCACGCGCCAGCGCAACTCCCGCATCGGCCGCAATCCAAAGACGGGTGCGAAGGTGGATGTGCCAGCCAAGAAGGTACCGTTCTTCAAGCCGTCGAAAGAGCTTCGGGACCTGATCAATCCGAAGGCAATTGACATGGGCAACATCGATCCGCACCACCCACCGGCGATGTAAGATTCGGATGGAACACTCGAGGACGGCGAGTCCTGCTGTATGCTGTCCCTACACATGACTCCCGCAGTCCATACCACCGCACTCACGCGCCGCTTCGGCGAGTTCACAGCCGTCAACAACGTCAACCTCACGGTGGATCAGGGCCAGTTTTTCGGTTTTCTGGGACCCAACGGCGCAGGTAAATCGACGACGATCAAGATGCTGACGGGGCTACTGGCACCGAGTTCGGGATCGATCGAAATCCTGGGTCAGGACCTCACAGCGAACACCGTCGAATTAAAACGGCAGATTGGTGTCGTTCCGGAGGGCCTGGCCCTCTTTGGTCGTCTGACCGCGCCGGAATATCTCCGCTTTGTCGGGCAGATGTACGGTCTGGACAACGCCACCACCGCCCTGCGTTCCGAGGAACTGCTCGACTTTATGAGCCTGGCGGGGGAAAACAAGAAGCTGATCACCGACTTTTCACACGGCATGCAGAAGAAGCTGGCGTTGGCCGCAGCGGTCATTCACGGGCCCAAGATTCTCTTCCTGGACGAGCCGTTCGAAGGCGTCGACGCGATTGCTGCTGGAACATTGAAGGCGATGCTCCATGGCATGATCGCGAAGGGCGCAACGATCTTTTTGACGTCGCACGTTCTGGAAATCGTGGAGCGGCTTTGTACGCATGTGGCGATCATCCAGAAGGGAACCCTGGTGGCGCAGGGGTCGCTGGAAGAGCTGCGTGCGGGCGTCCATACGGCCGACTCGACGCACAAGGCGACGCTCGAGGACATCTTCCTGAATGTGCTGGGGACGACCGGGACTGCGCCGCCGGACCAGGAACTTTCCTGGCTCGGCTGAACCGCAGGGCTTAGTCTTTTCGACTTAAGATTGCACATCATTGATCCACTACCAGGGGCTAGATGCCAAACTCGATCTCCGCTTCTCAGCAATTCGGCGCGATAGCGTACCTCCGCTGGCGTCTCTTCCGTAATGGGTTTCGCCGCAAAGGGGGCACGGGCGAGCTGGTGGCACGGATTATTGTGTTTCCGTTCGCGCTGCTGTTTGTGCTGGGCCCGGTGGCGGGGTCGATTGCGACAGCTTACCTTGCTGCGTCGCAGCATCACCTCGAATATTTGTCGGGCATTTTCTGGAGTATCTTCGCGATCCAGATCATTGTCAGCATCAACATCTCGGCTCCGGGACTGAGCTTCGACCCGGAGTCGCTGATTCGCTTCCCGCTGAGCTTTCCGCGATACCTGACCATCCGGCTCTTCCTGGGTCTGCTGAGCGTGTCGACGATTATTGGGACCTGCGCTCTGCTGGGTGCGGCTACCGGCGCGACGATCGGCAATCCGTCGATCGGCGTGGTGGTCTTTGCAGCGGCGATCTCACTTGCGGTGTGCAACATGCTGTTCGTGCGGATGCTGTTCGCGTGGGTGGACCGCTGGCTCTCGACGCGACGTGCACGCGAACTCTTCACCGCGCTGATCTTCGTATTTTCAATCGGCATTCAGTACGTGAACGTGACCGTCAACGGCGTCGGCAGTCACCTGACGCGGGCCCAGCGGGAGGCCAAGTATGACGCGATCCTCACCGTCTACCATCGCGTCGAGCCGGCGTTGCACAGTCTGCCGCCGGGTTTGGCCGGGAGTGCGGTGCTGCGCGCGGGGCAGCCAGTGGCCGCGCTTGGCCTGATCGGCGCGATTCTGCTGTTCGCGGCGGTCTTTCTGGCGGTATTTGCATGGCGTATGGAGCGCGAGTATCGCGGCGAAAACCTTTCCGAAGCGGCGAAGTCTCCAGTGGCTACGGTTCCGCAGCCTCGTGCGGAGCGGGCGTCGTTGGCACCTGCAGCCAGTTATGGGGGGCCGGGCTTTCTTTCGCCGATCATCGCGGCTCTGCTGTTGAAAGAGTGGATTTATGTACGGCGCAACCCGGCGCAGTTTTATGGGCTGATCGCGCCGTTGGCGATGGTCTTCATCTTCGCAGGACGCCTCGGCAGCTTCGCCCGGACCGGGTTTCTATTTCCGTCCGCAGTCGCCTATTCGGTGCTGGGCATTGCTGCGCTGGCCTATAACGTGTTGGGGCTGGACGCATCGGGTGTGCAGTTCTACTTCCTTGCGCCAATCAGGATTCGCAGCGTGATTCTGGCCAAGAATCTCTTCGGCTTCGGCATCACGACGGTGCAGCTGGTGCTGGTCTACCTCGTAATCTCGATCACGTCGGCGCCGCCGCCGATCCTGATCACGATCAGCACACTGTGCTGGGTTGTGCTGGCTTGCCTGGTGAATGCGACGGTGGGGAACATGCGATCCATCACGACACCCAAGAAGGTTGATCCAAGCAAGATTTCGCGCAAGCAGGCATCGCAGTTGAGCGCGCTGCTGTGTATCGGGATCATGATCGTGATCGGCGGACTGGGAGCGGGAGTGATCGCGCTGTCGCAGTTCGCGGGGCTGCCGTGGCTCCCGATTCCGATCCTGGGGGCGCTGGCGTTTGGGGCGTTCGCCCTTTACATGACGGGGCTGAACAACGTGGACTCGCTGGCGCTGGCCCACCGGGAATCGCTGGTGGAAGAGTTGTCAAAGACTAGTTGACGGCCAAGTATTGAAGAAGTCGCGCAGGGACCTACGGCAAAGACAAGTGCAACCGCAGATCCCTACGGGATGACTAACAATACGAGGCGTCCACCCGTCTATTCGTCTTCCTCGCGGAGCTGCCACTTGGCTAGCAAGACCTGTCGGCGAATGGGGTAGCGTCCCAGTAGCGCGAGGGATTCGATGCGGTCGACGCGGAAGACGCGGAAGTCGCGACGGGCTTCGCACCAAGCCACGATTGCCTCCGGCTGACGCCAGGAATCGACCATCAGGGGCCAGATGATGCGGTGGCTTCCGGCGCCGGTCTTGTCGCGGTAGACGAGGTCGAGCTTGCACTCGGCCTCGCAAATCTCTTCGAGAAAGGACACCCAGTATTTGCCCGTCCGATCCTCAGGGTCATGTTCGGGACAGGCGGGCAGTTCAGTGGGCGGCTGCGGGAGGAGCGCGGCGATCTTGTCGGTTGCAGAGGCGGCCGCCACGGCCACGGTGGGCTCCTCGTCGTCCATGGCCCAGGCCAGGCCGAGGAGCAGGGAGTCGAATTCGTCAGGGGTAAATTCGGTGGTTGTTGCGATGGTCATGGGTGCGGGTCTCTTCTTTACGCTGGAATCAGTTTTGATCTTATCAGCGGTGATTACTCCGCATCGCCGTTGGCTGCCTTTGCTCGGACGAGAGCATCGGCATCTGCCAAATCCTGAAGCCGGCCGGCGGCAAGCTTGTTCCGAATCAGATGATCGCGAGAAATATACCGAACGGGAATACCGTCGCCGGTCGAGCCGGGAACGCTGTAAGCCCATGCCTCCTCGAAAGTAAGCGCACTGATCGCTAGCAGGATATCGATTTGGCTGGGCGGAACTCCGAATTGGAAACCTGAGTATGGGTCTTGAAAGTCAGCCGGACTATAACCCTGAATTGGTGCTCCAAAACTCGCAAGTGCTGCGAAGACTCGCTCGGCGTTGTCGTTGGCGGTGTCGACAAAAACGTCCAAATCTTTTGTGACTCGCGGTTCCGTATACCGGCCCAGCGCGTATCCGCCGACGATCAGGTATCTAACGGATTTCTCGTTGAATGCGAGTAAAAGATCGCGCTGATCCTTCTCCATGCACGATTCCTCTCATCTTGTACCACTCGCG
>JANXWZ010000143.1 GCA_025350865.1 Rhodanobacteraceae bacterium | reverse complement strand
GCAGCCTCGCCGCCGCCTCGAACTGCATCTCCTCGGCGGCCGTTTCCATCCGCTCCGTCAGCCGATTCTCAAGCTCACCCGTCCGCCCTTCCAGAAACATCTGCACATCGCGAATCGTCTCGCGATACTTCTCCGTCGTCACAAACCCATCCACGCAAGGCCCCAGGCAGCGTTTTATGTAGTACTGTAGACAAGCCCGCGGATGATACCGGTTCAGATCCACCTTGCAGCTGGGAATCAGGAAGCTGCGATGGATCAAGTCCACCAGCCGATGCGCCAGATTCCCCGGAAAATACGGCCCAAAATAGGCCCCGCCATCCTTGCGCAGACGCCGCGTCACAAACACCTTCGGATGCCGGTCGCCCATCGTCAGCTTGATGTACGGATAGGTCTTGTCGTCGCGCAGCAGGATATTGAAGCGCGGCTTGCGCTGCTTGATCAGGTTGTTCTCAAGCGCCAGCGCCTCACGCTCGTTCGCAACGGTGATGTACTCAAGATCGACGGCCTCTCGCATCAGTGAGCCGGTCTTGCGATTCATCTGGCTGGCTTCCAGAAAGTACGACCGCACCCGCGCCCGCAGGTTCTTCGCCTTGCCGACGTAGATCACCTCACCCTCGGCGTTCTTGTACAGATAGCATCCCGCCGAGGTAGGCAACGTCCGAATTTTTGCCAGCAGATCCATGAGACGCCCAACCCGTATGATATCGGGTCGGAGCGCGATTAGATTCGTGTCGGCGGGCAGCTTGGGATTAGCGTGGGGCTTCAGCCCCACGAACGATCGCCGCCGACCAAGGGGCTTTAGCCCCGGGTCTTCTCGTCAACCTGCAAAATGCCGAGGTATTGGATCAACTATCTCGTTCCGCCCAACTGACGAATGTGGATACATCTCCGCATCGGTCACAAGCAATTCTTCAACCGGATTTTGATGAATATACTGCACCCGAGGCTGAAAGCGCTCCGCATCCATAATGCGCCGGCTGTCGTAACTCCGTTCCCAAACGTCCATCTTGCTCTTCAGACGAAACGAGAAGCCACCCTTGATGAACTGCATCGCCTTTTCGAGCGATATATCGACTGCTGGAGTAAGCAGCGGGTGAACATGTTCCGGCATCACGACGAAAGCATGAATCTCCATCCGTCTCTTGATCCTCTGTTCCTGCAGATGATCCATGAGGAGAAGCGCATTGCATTCCGCCTGAAAGAGTCTTCTGCGAGAAGCCGTCACCGTCGTGATGAAGTAGGTACGAATCTCCGGCGGAGCGAGCGACATCGAAGCCAGAGTACAACGGCCCGGGGCTGAAGCCCAATAATTTCTCTAACCGTGGTCGTGGGGCTAAAGCCCCACGCTAATCCCAAAATGCCTAATACTTGACCTTCTTATAAACCAGTCCCAGCATCCCCGCAGTCAAAATCACCCAGGCAAACTGGTACCAGTAAAAGAACGGAAACCCGAACAGCTCCGGCGTAGCCCGCGCATATACCTGCGGAAAGCAAAGCCCAAGATACGGCAGCACCAGCAGCAGCTTCCAGCCGGTCCGCGTCCTGTTCGATGGTATGGCCGGTTCGCTCACCAGCCCAGAATACAACGACACTCGGATAATCTGGACGCATGTCAGAAGAAAACCGCACCGCCGCCCTATCCGAGTCCATCGCCATCATGGCCCGTCTCCGCGCCCCCAATGGCTGCCCCTGGGACCGCGAACAGACCTTCGACTCCATCAAGCGCCATACCCTCGAAGAGACCTACGAGGTCTTCGACGCCATCGACCGCCGCGCCTGGCCCGACCTCAAGGACGAGCTCGGCGACCTCCTCCTGCAGGTCCTCTTTTACGCCCAGATGGCCGACGAAGCCGGCTACTTCAGCATCGAAGACGTTGCCGCGAACCTGAACGCCAAGCTCATTCGCCGCCACCTGCACATCTTCGCGGACGCCACAGCCGAAACCGCTGAAGCGGTCAAGCAAACCTGGGACGCCATCAAACAAACCGAAAAAGCCTCCCGACCCCAACCCACCCACTACCTCGACGAGGTCCCCCAATACCAGCCCGCCATCCTTGAAGCCTTCAAACTTGGCCAGCGAGCCGCCAATGTAGGCTTCGATTGGCCCGACGTCACCGGCCTCTTCGACAAGCTAGCCGAAGAATCCGCTGAGCTCCAAACCGAAGTCGCCACCAACGATCAAGCCGCAATCGAAGATGAGCTAGGCGACCTGCTCTTCACCGCCGTCAACCTCGCCCGCCACCTGAAGCTCGAACCCGAGTTCGCCCTGCGCAAAGCGAACCAGAAGTTCCGCGAACGCTTCAACGTGATGGAGTCCGCCGTCGGCATCGACACCCTGAAAGCCTCAACCCCTGACGAACTCGAAGCCCACTGGCGCCAGGCCAAACTAAAAAGTTGAGGTCATTCTGAGCGGAGCGAAGAATCTCATTATTTCGCTTGCACCGGCACCAATCACCGCCCCGGCAAAGGCGCAGCCCAAAGCATCCTGATCGCCTCCTGATAGCTCATCGCCGGCACTACCGAATAGTTTGCCGACTCAATCTCCACATTCTCCCGCAGCGTTTTCACCAGCACGCGAACGTCAACATGCTCTGTAAATCGCGTAAAAATCCAGCGATTATCTGCCACTTTGCTCTGCTCAAACGTAAGCTTCCCGCCCGGATATAGCCGCGCCAGAAACAACCCAAAGTTCACCGCTTTGAACAATGTTCCTTCCATCCGCGCCAGGTAGTGCGTCTTCGCATCGATCCAGACCCGTCCGTTGATCCCCTGCAACGCATCTGCAGTCATTGTTGGCGGAGTCCAGTTCGGATTCGGCTCAAAGTCCATCACAACCTCGGGCAGGTCGCCCTCATGCATCACCCGATCCGCTCGCTGCGGCTGCCCCGGCGTGTAGGTAAAGATCATCGCATCCGGCAGCACCTTGATCAGGTCCGACCCCATCTTTTTGCCATTCGCGTCGTTCTTGATGTGCTTGGCAAAGGCTGCTGGAGAATCGATCATCGCCTGCAGCCGCTCGTGCTCCAGGCGGTCTTCCTCGTCGGTCAGCGGCCGACCGTTGTTCATAATCAACCGGGCAACCGGGCCGTCCTTCGACTCGATCAGATCCCGCACATGATCGCCCTTCGCATCCACGCTATGCTCCCTGTAGCGCAGGTACGAGTCCCCGTAGTTGATCACCTTCAGCTCGTTCGCTGCACCTTCCACAGCCCATTGCCTCGGAGGCACGCTCAACAGGGCTGCGTTGTTCGCCGTTGCCTGCGCCCCGGCGTACCCAGCCAGCGCCCACATCCCAACGCCCACGATCCACCGTGCAACGCTTGGCGCTGCGCTGCGTCCCATGTCCTTGCCTGCGCTGGTCCCCATCACTCGCATCTGCTTCAGTATGACGCACGCGGCACCCAATCGGTTTTGCCGTTTGCCTCGGCGAAGGGCAATGGGTATAGTTCGCATCATGTGGTGGCTTCTTCGACGCATCCGCTCGACCCCTGTTTGAAAGGAATGTTTCATGACCCCAGCAGAAGGCTCCACGCACATCGGCAAGTCCGTTTTCATCCGCGGCGAGCTTACCGGCAGTGAAGATTTGTTTCTCGATGCTAATTTCGAGGGCACCATTACGCTCACCGGCAGCCGCCTTACGGTTGGCCCCAACGCCCACGTCAAGGCCGACCTCACCGTGCGCGACATCATCGTCTTCGGCCTCGTCGAAGGCAACATCCATGCCAGCGGCCGCATTGAGCTTCGCCAGACTGCAATCGTCAATGGCGACCTCCACGCGGGCCGGCTTTCCATCGAAGAAAGCGCAACCGTTAGCGGTCGAGTCGAACTCGTAAGCAATCCCGCGCCGGCGACCGAAGCGCAAAGCTGATTTAGCGAAGTATTCCCTCGGAGGATCCCGAACCATGGCCTTGTTTGGCGGAAAGGCAGGCAGTTCCGGCACCAACGGCGGAGCGGCGAGAATCTCGCGCCACTCCAGCGGTTGGTCGCAGATGCAAAAACATCTGCGCGCCCGATACTCTCTGCGCATCCTCGACATCGGCCCCACCTCTGCCGGCAACATCAACTACATCACCAACCTCGGCCACAGCATCTACATGGCGAACCTGGTCGAGGATGCGGCTCGTCCTGAGTACCGTCACCTCGAAGCCGAAGGCCCTAATGCTGGCAAAACCACCTACGATATTCCCCGCTTCCTCAAGGAAAATCTCGACTTCTCCGGACGCGTATTCGACGTCGTTACCTTCTGGGACACCGCCGACTATCTTCCCGCACCTCTCGTCGAACCGGTACTCGACCGTATTTACGAAGTCATGGAGCCCGGCGCCCAGCTACTCGCGCTCTTCCACTCCAAGCCAAACGCCGACGATACGGTGTTCTCTCGCTACCACCTCACCGCCACCGATCAACTCGACATGCAGAAGCTCGGCGTTCATCCCATCGTGCAGACCTACACCACACGCCAGGTAGAGACGCTCTTCCGGCGATATTCCAGCCACAAGTTTTTCCTTGCCAAAGATACCCTGCGGGAAGTCATGGTCGTTCGATAGGTGATTCCTCTGTAGGTCTTTCTATCAACCCACCTCTCCATTCCACCTTCATCTCAATCCGTCCCCGGTCATCAACTCCCCACGGACGTCATTCTGGCAAAGCCAGAATCTCCGTAGTTGTCTTTCTGGCGGCAGCCCACCTTCGCTCTAGCTTGCCATTCCCCATGACTCCTGTTCATCATTCCGCACGACTATTGTTTGTCATTTCGTAGCGAACCGAAGGAATCTGCTGTTGCCCTTGCCTTCAGGGCCAAAGGCCCGCCCTATCCCAACCCGGCTTTAGGCCAAAGTAAAAAGGTCTCGCCACAGGCGAGACCTTTCTCCCAACTCAAATCTCAGCTCTTTACTTCGCGGCCTGCTTACGACGTTCAGCCCAGCGGCGCCTCATAGCGTCGGCGATTGCCTTGCGGCCAGCCTCGCTCAACTTGCGCTTGGTCTTCGTCGGAGCCTTCGCTTCGGTCGTCTTCGCCGCAACCGCCTTCGTTGCATTCTTGCTTCCCTTGGGACGTCCGCGACCGCTCTTTACGGGACCCGCAACGACGGCAAGACCGCCGCCCAACAGCGTCTTCGCCTGCTGGAGCTTTAAGATCTCCGCATCAATCTGTGCAATCACATCACTTATTGCCAATTTGCTACCTCCATGTTTAGTTGCCACTCGACAGGGGACATCCTCTGAACTCATCGTCCGTGCCTAACTAACATTATCCACGATACAGAAAGGACTAGCTCCCATCAAATAACCCGATACTTGCGCAGCGCACGCCAACGCAGATTTTTCATCGTTTTGACTTAGTTTTTCAATCAATTCTGTGGGCTTCTCTTGGCGTTTACGGTCGGAGTAACTGGACACGGTCTACGCTTTCCGGTGCTAGAATGACCCGTGATGCGACTTATCCCTGCCCGAAAATGGGCGCTCGTTCTCTCTTCCGCTGTCTTGCAGATCGCGATTTTCCCGATCGCCGGTCCCCTGCCTTTATGGCGAGCAACATTAAGCTGGTTTGCCCTCATCCCACTTCTGCTCGCGCTCGTCAAAGATGAGCCCGGCGAATCGCCGCTTACCATCCGCAGCGCTGCGCTTCTCGGTTATTGTTGTGGCGTCGTCTGGTACATGGGCAATTGCTATTGGATCTACCAGACCATGCACACCTATGGTGGTCTGTCCGGCCCTGTTTCCTTCGCGATCCTGATCCTTTTTTCGCTCTACCTCGGCCTCTATCACGCACTGTTTGCAACGCTTGTCGCTTTCGTGCGCCGCTCCAGACTGGAAATTCGAGGAGCCCTCATCATCTCCCCGTTTGCATGGGTCGCCGTCGAACTGGCGCGGTCCCGCATCACATCTTTTCCGTGGGATCTGCTTGGATATTCGCAGGTCGATAACTTATTTGTGACCGGCATCGCTACAGCCGCGGGTGTGATGGGAATCAGCTTTCTCATCGCCGCCTTCAATGCCGCAATGGTGCCTTTCTTCGTTCGCACTGGTTGGCAGCGTATCAATGTCCCGCTGGTTGTATTTGTAGCCGCCATCAGCCTTCAGCTATCTCATCTCAACTCCACGCTCAGGCCCGTGCCGAATTCCACCGTCGACAAGGTCGCCGTCATGATGCAGGAGAATATCGAAGTCGGTGCCGTCGGCAGGGAAGTCGTACCGCTTACCCTCGCCCAGGAACTCGATCAATTCACGGCTGCCAGCCTTCATCCTGCTCAACCGAACTTCGCCGAAAAACCTCCGGTCTCCTGGCAAATGACCGACGCAATTATCTCCCCGTCAGTCATTATCTGGCCGGAAGCTCCATCCCACTTTTTCTCCACCGATGATTCCTTCCGCGGAGCCATCGGGAGACTCGCAACCACCACCAATGCGCCCGTCATCGCCGGCTCTCTGGGTGTTGACCGCAGCACCATTCCCCAGCGCGGCTACTACCTCTACGACTCCGCATCCATCTTCAACTCCGCTGGCGACTACACCGGACGCTACGACAAAATTCACCTTGTTCCCTGGGGAGAGTACATCCCCTTCAAGCAATTCTTTTCCTTTGCCGACAAGCTGACTGAAGGCGTCGGCGACATGGATCGCGGCGACGAACGCAACGTATTCGCCGTCGACGGCCATAGCTACGGCGTCTTCGTCTGCTACGAATCCATCTTCGGCGACGAAGTCCGGAGATTCGTACAGAACAAAGCCGAAGTCCTGGTCAATATCTCCGACGATGGCTGGTACGGAGACTCGGGTGCTCCATGGCAGCATCTCAACATGGCGCGAATGAGAGCCATCGAAAACCGCCGCTGGATTCTGCGCTCCACCAACACCGGCATCACCACCGCTATCGATCCCAGGGGCCAGATTACGATTCAAGCTCCGCGCCACGTACGCGGTGCCTACACCTTCCGCTTCGCTTACGCCCCCACAAACTTCCTCGGTCTCTACACCCGCTACGGAGACTGGCTAGCCAAGCTCTGCGTGCTGGTCACGCTGGCAATTTTGATTGCCTCGGCGTTGATGCGGGGTGCCCCATCTTCGGCGCAGTTTCATCGCGACTAAAGTGGGCATCGGCCAAGCCGACCTCTCCAGAGAACTGACTTCGCCCAATTGAACTAGAATCAATTCATGCTCTCAGACCTCGAATACTCTTACTCCCCGGTCCGCGATAAAGTCAGCGAACTGCGGGAGTATCTTTGACGCTCCCCGCCTCCGCCGCGAACTAGCCTCCATCGAAGAGAAAATCTCAGACCCCACCGTCTGGGCCGATGCCGCACGCTCCCAACCCCTCATGCGCGACCGCAAGCGCGTCGAGTCTCTTCTAGCCGATGAAGCAGAACTAGCTCGCCGCGCCGACGACATCGAAGCCTACTTCGAACTCGCCCGCGAAGGGGAAAACACCGAACCAGACCTCGAACGTGAAATCCCATCGCTTTTCGACTACAGCGAAAAGCTCGAAGCCAAGACCATGCTCTCCGGCGAAACCGACATGCTCAACGCCATCGTCACCGTCCACCCCGGAGCCGGCGGCACCGAATCCCAGGACTGGGCTGAGATGCTCATGCGTATGTACATCCGCTGGGGCGAGCGCCAAAACTTCAAGGTCGAAATCAACGAAATCCAGGACGGTGATGAGGCCGGCATCAAGTCCGCCACGTTCACCATCACGGGCGAGTTTGCCTTCGGGCTCCTATCGGGTGAGACAGGCGTCCATCGCCTCGTTCGTATCTCGCCCTTCGACTCCGCCAAGCGGCGCCACACCAGCTTCGCCAGCGTCTTCGTCTCGCCCGAAATCGACGACACGATCATCATCGACATCAAAGTCGAAGACCTCCGCATCGACACCTACCGCAGCGGCGGCAAGGGCGGCCAGCACGTCAACACGACTGACTCCGCCGTCCGCATCACTCACCTTCCCACAGGTCTCGTCACCGGCTGCCAGAACGAACGCTCGCAGCACAAGAACAAGGAACGCGCCATGAAGATGATGCGCTCCAAGCTCTACGAATACGAGTTGGACAAGAAGAAGGCCGCCACCCGCAAGATCGAAGACACGAAGCTCGAAATCGGCTTCGGCTCCCAGATCCGCAGCTATGTCCTCCAGCCCTACCGCATGGCCAAAGACCTCCGTACGCGAGTCGAAGTCGGCGACGTCGACAAGGTCCTCGACGGTGCACTCGAACCCTTCATCCGCGGCTTCCTCCGCATGCGCCGCGAGGGCAATCTCCCCACCACTATCGACGACTCCGAAGACTAGGATCACCGCGTCCGATTGTTTGTCATTCCGGAGGAATCTGCTTTTATCCTTTCCTCCGGCGATGACATTTGTAACTCCGCTTTCGTGACACCAAGCCCTACCGCCCCTCCCCCACCTCACCGATACTCGTTTCAAGGCAAGCAAGGCACACGAAATGAAGTTCACATGACACCCAACACCGCAATCGCCTCCCGATCCGCCAAACCGGACTACGGAGTCGATGCACCCTCGGTCATGCGAAATCTCTTCCTCATCGGCGGTCTAGCTCTCCTGCTAGGCATCTTCGGGCCGCACTCGGTCACTCTCCGTGGCGTCACCATCGGCATCGCCATCAGCTTCCGCTGGATCGCCGGCTTTCTCCT
>JANXWZ010000230.1 GCA_025350865.1 Rhodanobacteraceae bacterium | reverse complement strand
GCCCCACCGTCGTATCCACATACTGCGATGCCAGCGTAAACCCGGCCGCCAAAGCCGCCGCATGAGCCGGAGGCGACCCGATCCCGCTTGCCGAAGCATACGGTGCCAGCGCATACACCGCCGCCACCGTCGTCACCTCATTCACAATCGCAATCGTCGAGTCGTTGATACTCCCGCACGGTCCCATCGCCGCGATCAGCGCCAGTTGCGCGTTCGTCTGCCCCGACCCCAGCCCCGGGTTCCCGCCCGTCGCCACCAGGTACACCAGCGAGGTCGGCGTCGGACACGTATAGGTGCTCGAAGGCGCGTTGAAAACACCGTTCGCATCCGTCGTCACCGTAAACAGCGGCAGCCCTGCTGCGACGCCGTCGGTGGTCGTCCCCACCGCGTACATCCGAACCAACGCGCCCGCCACCGGGGGCTGTCCGCCGTGTACCACACCCTTTAGTCCGGCAACATTCGAAGTCGGCTCCAGCGGCCGCACCCCCGCGCATCCGGCCAATGCCAGAACGCCAAGCGACGCTGCGAGCGCCAGACCGATGAGCTTCCTCACTTCGTGCCTCCAGAAAGTGTCGGAATCCCTGAACCGTAGAGAAGGTTCCAAGTAAGGACGTACAGCCGGACATTCTTCTCTCCAACCTACAGAATAGCCAGCCAAAAGCCCCGCAAAATCGCGTGTCCAGTCTGCTTTTAACTGTGAGCAGATAGCTGAAACGCTGTCAGCTCACCACTCCGCCTTCGCCCGCCGCCCGCAAAATCCCGCACTTCGGGCAACAGGAATTCCAACATAGACCGGATTTCAAGATGCTATGTGGCATCCACCCCACGGACGTCATTCTGGCGAAGCCAGAATCTCTGTATTTGTATTTCGGAAGCTGTACGTCATCTCGAAGTTCGATCTAAGTCCTTTCCATCCAGACTTTACGTACTTAAGTTGGCAGGGGAGACCGGATGCTGCCCGAGATGCCTCCAAAACCCTGATAATGAAATCAGCACCCCGCTTTTGCCCCAATGGAATCCTTCTTCAGCCGCTTCAAAAACGCCCTCGTCCTCATCGCGATCCTGCTCGCCCAGACCATCGCCCTGGCCACGCAGATCAACCGCGCGGCGGACCCCTCGCGCCCCGACGGCCCCCGGGTGCGTCTCCTCCGGCTCTGGGCCATCGCTCTCATCTCTCCATTCGAGCGCCTCTCCAACGGCTCCGGCCACGGCATCCGCGCCGCCTGGGCCAACTACATCGACCTCCGCCACGTCCGCCAGCAGAACCGCGACCTCCAGAAGCAGCTCGACGACCTCCGCGTCCAGCGCGCCGCTTTCGCCGAGGACGCCCTCGAAGGCCAGCGCCTCCGCACCCTTCTCGAATTCCGCCAGAATTACGCCGCCGCCACCGTCGCCGCGCAAATCATCGGCAGCTCCGGCTCCGACCAGTCGCGCCTCCTCATCCTCGACAAAGGTGCCAACCAGGGGCTCAAGTCCGACATGGCCGTCATCACCCCCACCGGCATCGTCGGCAAGCTCCGCGACGTCTTCCCCAACACCTCGCAGCTTCTCCTCATCAGCGACCAGACCGCCGGCGCCGGCGTCATCCTCGGCTCCACCCGCATCCACGCCATCCTGCACGGCTCCCCCGTCGGCCGCATCCAGATCACCAACTTGACGCCCGACTCCCGCATCAAGCCCGGCGAAACCGTCCTCACCTCCGGCGGCGACGGCGTCTTCCCCCGCGGCCTCCCCGTCGGCGTCATCGAGTCCATCATCCTCGACCCCGAACACCAGCCCTACACCCTCATCACCGTCAAACCCGCGCTCGACCTCAACCAGCTCGACGAGGTCCTCGTCGTCACCGGAACCGCCGCGCTCGACGCTTTCACCCTCGCCCAGGAACAGCAGGACCTAGCCGCCGACCCCCTTGCCCACGCCGCCGACATCAGCGCGGGCAAACTCCCCGGCATTCACGACGACAAAGACCCCGCCAAGCCCGCCGACGGCACCGACCCCTCCATCCCGCCGCCCGAAAACTCCACCAACCTCACCCCAAAACCCAAACCCGCCCTCCACCCCGACCGCTACAGCCCCGGCTCCGCCCCACCCGCCACCGACCTAACACCCGGAGCCCCCAAGCAGTAGGCTGATCCCTGACCCCCCACCCCTGATCCCTCAACTATGTCCTCCCGTTCCTACACATCCCGCAGCGAGTTCGAGCAATACACGTTCAATCCGTTCGTGGCGATCCTCGTGCCTTTCACACTCATCCTGCTGCAGGCCTATCTGCCGCACATCTTCCCGCGCCTGATGATCCTCGATCTCCCACTGATCGCCGTGATCTTCTTCGCCGTCGGCCGCCGCAACCCCATCCTCGGCGCGCTCACCGGAGCCTCCATCGGCCTCTTTCAGGATCTCCTCACCGGCCAACCCATCGGCATCAACGGCATGGCCAAAACCATCATCGGCTACGCCGCCTCCTCCATCGGCCTGCAGGTCGACGTAGAAAACATCACCACCCGCATCCTGATGAACTTCGGCTTCTCCATGCTGCAATCGGCCCTGCTCTACCTCATCCAGCACTATCTCCTCGCCGTCCCCGGCTACAAGATCCTCTGGCTCCACGAGCTCTACCGCGCCATCTTCAACACCCTGGTCGCCATCCCCCTCTTCCTCCTCCTAGACCGCACCAAGAGAAGGGAATAGGGAATAGGGAACAGGACCCAGGGAACAAGGATAAGGAAAACGGCTGTGATAGATCGACACAGTTCGGACTAAGATAAAACCAGTGGACTGATCCCTGGTCCCTACCCCCTGATCCATCGCCCTTATGACCTCTCCCCCCACCATCGACCGCGAAGAAAAGCTCTCCCCCGCCAAGCTGCACGCGACCCAATACGTCATCGTGCTCATCCTCGGCATCCTCATCTTCGGTCTGTGGCGCCTGCAGGTTCTCGACGTCGACAACTACCGCTCACTCGCCGAGGCCAACCGCATCCGCAAGGTCCCCGTCCTTGCCCCGCGCGGCCGCATCTTCGACCGCGAAGGCCGCCTCATCGTTGATAACTATAGCTCCACCAGCTGCTTCCTCATCCGCGACCAAATCCGCGACGCCGACGCCGAACTACCCAAGATCGCCCTCGGCCTCCACATCCCCATCGAGCAGCTTCAGGCCACCCTCCGCCGCTTCGCCGCCGCCCCCAAGTACCAGCCCATCCCCATCAAGCAGGACATCACCCCCGACGAGCAGGCCTTCATCGCCGCCCACCGCGACGGCCTCCCCGAACTCGAAACCCTCGAAGAGCAGCGCCGCCTCTATCCCCGCGATGGCTTCGCTGCCCACCTCATCGGCTACGTCGGTGAAGTCTCCGAAGCCATGCTGGAGAAGGATTCCCGCTACGACTTCTACCAGCCCGGCGACGTCGTCGGCCAGTCCGGCGTCGAGGCTACCTACGACGCCTACCTGCGCGGCACCGACGGCTCTCGCGACGTCATCGTGAACTCTCACGGTAAAGAAGTCGGCCAATTAGGCCAGGAACTGGCCACCCCCGGCCATGACCTCAAGCTCACCATAGACCTCGACCTTCAGATCGCCGCCGAGAAGGCCCTCGAAGGCAAAAACGGCGCCATCGTCGCCCTGGACCCCCACACCGGCGAAGTCCTCGCCATGGTCTCGCGCCCCAGCTTCGATCCCAACCAGTTCTCCGTCCGCGTCAGCCACAGCTATTGGAACTCCATCCTCGACAACCCTGATCACCCGCTCCTCAACAAAGCCATCCAGGCCCAACTCGCCCCCGGCAGCACGTTCAAAATCATCATGTCCGTCGCCGGACTCGAAGAGGGCGTAGCTCAGGATCTCCGCGTCAACTGCCAGGGCGGAGCCAGCTTCTACGGCCAGTTCCACGCCTGCGACAAACACCACGGCGGCGTCGACATCCACAACGCAATCCCCTACTCCTGCGACACCTTCTACTACACCCTCGCCGACAAGCTAGGCATCGACACCATCGCCAAGTACGCGAAATCCATCGGCATCAGCCTGAAGACCGGCATCGATCTCCCCCAGGAGGCCACCGGCACCATGCCCTCCACCGCCTGGAAGCTCAAAACTCAGCACGAACGCTGGTACCCCAGCGAGGCCATCTCCGTCGGCATCGGCCAGGGAGCCGTCACCGCCAGCCCCATCCAGCTTGCCCGCGCGCTCGGCGGAGTCGCCTCCGGCGGCGTCTTCCATCGCCCCCACGTCGTCATGCCCGGCCAGATCGACGACCAGACCCAGGCCTCCATCTACGAGAGCTACCCCGGAGCCGCCGAGGCCAAAATCGCACTCAACGCCGACAACTGGCAGATCATCACCGACGGCATGGCCGCGACCACGACCTCCGGCACCGCCGGAGTCGCCCACCTCGAAGGCATCGACTTCGCCGGCAAAACCGGCACCGCCCAGGTCATGAGCCACGCCGGCCTCGCCAAAGCCGCCAAGGGTCGCAACACCACGCCCAACGCCTGGTTCGTCGGCATGACCCCCCGCCGCAACCCCGACGTCGTCGTCGCCGTCCTCTGGGAGCACGGCGACTGGGGCTCCAACTCCGCCAAACTCGGAGCCCAGATGGTCGACGCTTACGTCACCAAGCAGCGCACCAAAGACCACAACCTCAAACTAGCCGACACCCCAGCCCCCAAGCCCGAAGCCACGCCAACGCCTGCTGCTGCGCCGACCGCCTCCTCTACCGGCCAGTAGCCCCCAAGCCGTCATTCTGGCGAAGCCAGAATCTCCGTAGTTGTCTCTTTGTCTGTCATTCCGTAGCAAAGCGATGGAATCTGCGGTTGCCTTACGGCCCGAATTCCGGGTGCCCCATCTCAAACGGTTCCATCGTTTGGGGTGGGGTCCAACACATTCCACCGACACACCAACCACCATCTCACCGTAAACCCCAACAATCCGCACTTATCCGTCTAGTCCTTTTTATCCGCGTTCCGCCGTTGTCTTGTCTTTGTTCGCCCTCGACACCGCGTAAACTACCTCCAGCCCCATGCAACGCTTCTCCTCCTACCGCGACTTCGACTGGCCCCTCCTCACCCTGATCGCCATCCTCTCGGTCATCAGCGTCCTCGAGATCAAATCCGCCACCGCGATGACCAAGTTCCACGGCTTTGACCACAAGCAGATCGGCTTCCTCGCCGTCGGCCTGTTCCTCATGTTCGTCATCTCCCTGATCGACTACCACCTCCTCGTCGACATCGTCCCCTGGCTCTACGGCATCTTCCTCGCCCTGCTCATCGCCGTACCCTTCGTCGGCACCAAGGTCCTGGGCGCCAGGCGCTGGATCAAGCTCCCCGGCGGCGTCCACTTCCAGCCCTCCGAGTGGATGAAGCTCGTCCTCATCCTCTCCGTCGCCCGCTTCTTCTGGCCTCGCGCTGGCCGGGGCCTTAGCTGGACAGACATCGGCAAAGCCTTCGCACTCGTCGGCATCCCCCTCCTCCTGGTCCTCAAGCAGCCCGACCTCGGAACCTCACTCACCTACGTCCCAATCCTCGCCATCGGCCTCTTTCTCGGCGGCATCGACTGGCGCAAGGCGACCATCCTCATCGTCATCTTCGCGGCCATCGGATTTGGAGCCGTCAAATCCGGCAAAGTCCTCAAGCCATTCCAACTCGCCCGCCTCACCAGCTTCATGGATCCCAACCTCGATCCCAAAGGCACCGGCTACCAGATCCGCCAGTCCATGATCGCCGTCGGCTCCGGCGGACTCTGGGGCAAGGGAGCCAACCAGGGCACACAAACCCAGGGCGACTTCCTCCCCATCCCCTACACCGATTTCATCTTCGCCGCCCTGTCCGAAGAACACGGCTTCGTCGGCGCAGTAGTCGTCCTGATGCTCTACTTCCTCGTTCTCATGCGACTGATCCAGAACGCCCAGACCGCCTCCGACATCCCCGGAACCTTCATCGTCATGGGCGTCGTCTCGGTCATCGTCTTCCAGATCGCCGTCAATGTAGGCATGGTCGTCGACCTGATGCCCGTTACGGGAATCCCGCTGCCGCTGCTCAGCTACGGCGGCTCCTCGGTCCTCTTCACCTTCCTCGCCCTCGGAATCGTGATGAACATCCGCATGCGCCGCTTCGTCAACTGACCTCCGCCCCTTCCCCGCCGTCTTTCCCCACCCCCAACCGCCGTCATTCTGGCAAAGCCAGAATCTCCGTATTGGTCTTTCGGCGGACGTACACCTTCGCGAGATTCGCTCTAGCTGCTACACTTCCGCAAAGTCACCCACGGACAATCCATTGAAATATCGCAACCGCGTTCTTGGGCTGCTGTCCCTGCTCCTCGCCCTCACCACGCTCGATCGCATCTGCATCTCCGTCGCCGGCCCGCGCATGCAGGACGCCCTGCACATCGGCTGGGGATGCTGCGCCATCGGAGTCGCAGGCCTCCTCATCGCCGCGTCTTCCATCGCCGGTGTCATGCTGACCCACAGTTCCACGGCCGCACTCCTTCTCCTTACCTCCGCCATCGCCGGCATCACCTTCCAGCAGCCCATCGCCTTCGCTGTCCGCCTCGATATCGGCGGCCCCTTCGCCGGAGCCATGGTCGGCATCTTCAACACCGCCGCCGGAGCCGCAGGTTTCGCCGGAGCTATCGCCTTCGGCTACATCGTCAAGTTCTCCGGCGGCTACACCATGCCGTTCGTCCCGATGGCGGCGTTCCTGCTCCTCGGCGTCTGGCTCTGGCTCAAAATCAACCCCACCCGCCAGATCGTCCCAATCGAACAGAAAGCTTTAGCTGTCGGCTGTTAGCTCATAAGCTGTCAGCTCATAAATCATTCTTTTGCTTTTCTTCTATCCTCCAACGTCATTCTGGCACAGCCAGAATCTCCGTACTTGTCCTAAGGCCAGTTCAGCCCCCGCCGCCCCCAAAACGCCCCAATAAATTTTCAGTTACAATTACTCCAGCGCCCACCTGCCTTCGTCGCAGATTTGGTGCAAGTTGTTGAACACCCTGAGCGGCCAGATGCCGTCCAGCGCAATATCCGCTTCTCTTTGGCGCAAGGCGCCGCCGAGCGGCAAACAAGAGTTCAAAACCTCGATCTATCGAGGTAGATATTTAGAAAAAAGGCCGGCCAGGCTTGACTTCGACTCCGTTGGCCGGACAGGTTCTGGGAATGATCGAAACCGGAAGGCAAACGGCCCCGCCTCTTTTTGAGGTTGTCTTGGTCACCTCCCGCGTCTTCGATCTCTCGCTTGAAGCATCAGCACGTGGCTCCGAATCCCTCTGTTTCACCCCGCCTCGCACCTCCAGCAGGCCCCGGGTAGAAGTGTGCCAACACCTCACGACAGATCTCGTATCCGCAGCTTCCGCAGCCTCGAACCAGTCCCGCCCCGGTGAGCAGCAGCTAGCTATCAACTAGCCAGCTCCCGAATTCGTGCCTTGCCTGCTTCTCCTGATCCGGCCCACGCCGGCAGGGGAGAAAGAGCAGACTGGAATGTCGAAGGAAATCTACATCTCTTCCACGCCGCACGAGACGCGGCTGGCAATCGTTGAAAACGAAGCACTTACCGAAATTTATTATGAGCGCGAGAACGAATACACCCTCGCCGGATCCATCTACAACGGCAAAGTAACCCGCGTCCTCCCAGGAATGCAGTCGTCCTTTGTCGACATCGGCCTCGACCGCGACGCCTTCCTCTACATCACCGACTTCATGGAAGAAGTCGGCGAGCCGGGCGAATTTGAGTCCGTCTCCGGCTCCGGTGACTCCAGCCGCGCACCCCACGAAGGCGGACGCACCGACCGCGGCGACCGTGGCGGACGAAATGACCGTGGCGACCGCAACCGCCAGCCCCGCACCATCGACCAGACCGCCGAGCCCGTCTACCGTGAGCCCTCCGACGACGAACTCTTTACCGCCGCCGTCTCCAGCCTCGACCCCGCCCGCCCCGTACCCGACTCCGAACGCGGCAACCGCCGTGGCGGACGCAATCGCCGCGACCGCAACAACTCCGACGGCTCACCCCGCCGTGACCGCCCCGCCGGAGATCGCCCGGCAATAGACCGCCCCGCGCCTCCCACCGAATCCATTCTCGGTGCCCCACCCGCCGCCGAAGCCGGTGAGCTTGGCGAAGGCGCTCCCGGAGCCGACGGCAGCCGCCGCTGGCGCGGGCGTCGCGGACGCCGTGGCAATCGCGGGGCAGAGCGTACACCCGGCCAGCCCGTCCAGGAATCCGCCGCACCTGTAGCCGAACCCACTGGCCCCATCTACGACTCCTGCGCCGATGATGAGTACCCGGTGCATGACTTCGACGCCTCCGCCGCAACCCCGGCCCCGGAGGCCCCCGCCCCCCGCAACGACCGTGGAGACCGAGGCGGACGCAGCGACCGCGGTGGCCGTGGCGACCGCACCCGTGGCGACCGTGGAGATCGCAGCCCCCGCACCCCGCGTGACTCCGGTCCAGTCGAAAATGCCTACCCCGCCTACGGATCGACCGCCGACGCAGGCGACGCTCCCCTCGAACCTATCATCCTGCCCGGCGAGTCGCTCGCCAAGTACCGCGCCCCGTCCGAAACCCCTGCCGCAGCCTCGCACACCGCGCCAGCCGCCCCCGCAGCTCCCTCCGAGTTTGTAGCCGCCGGCTGGGACGGCGGTCTCGTCCTCCCCGGGGAGACCATTCGCCCCCGCCCTGCATCCGGCTCCGGCCGTTCCGAAGCCCCGCGCCGCGAAGAGCGCGGTCAGCGCAACGACCGCAACGACCGTGGTGACCGCGGCGACCGCCCCCGCCGCAATGAGTCCCCGCGTGAACAGCGCCCCGCCTACGCCGAGCCAACGGCACAGGCAGCCGCACCGGAAGCGGTCTACGCCCCCATTGCCGAACCCCTGGTCCACGCCCCGGCACAGGAAGTGGCACCCATCCACAGCACCTTCGTGCCTCCTCCGCCCATGCCGGTCGAGCATGAAGCAGGCGCGACCGAAGCCGAAGCGCAGCCAGTAGAAGCAGTACACGCCGCACCGGTAGACGTTCCCGTAGAAGCCGCAATCGACGCCCCTGAGCCAGTCGTCGAAGTCGAGCATGAGTACGAGCCGTCCGAGGCCTCCGCGTCCTACCGCGTAGACCCCGTCGCCCCAAGCGAGTTCCGCCAGTCCGCCCCCGTCCTCGAAGAAGAAGTGATCGAGGAAGAAGTAATCGAGGAAGAGGTCTTCGAGGGAGAGCAGACCCCCGAACCCGTCGCCGCCGCTTCCGAGCCCACCCACCAGGCCGAGCCAATCGCTCACGACGACGCCACCCACGAACTCACCTCGGTCTTCGCCTCCGGCGACATGCACACCGAGTCGCCCGCGCTCATCACCCAGGACCTCGTCGCTCCCTCCTCCTCCGCGCAAGGGCAGGAGCACTCCTCGGTCTCAGTAGCAGCCGATGCAGCAGCGCCCGACCAATCGGTACCCTGGTTCGCGCCCGGCTCCGGCGTCCTCGAAGAAGAGATGCTCGACGACGAGGAAGAACCCGCCGCTCTGCCCACCCTGCACGCCCGCTACGACGAGTCGCAGGAGCTCGAAACCCTCGAGAACGCCGCCGACCTCGGCACCATGCTCCGCGAGATGAGCATCGACCACCTCACCCGCACCGAGGTTTCCATCGACGAAGAAGAGGACGACTTTGAGGAGGACTTCCTCGAAGAAGATCAGGACGACTCTCTCGAATCCTCAGACTCCGAGGAGTTCGAGGACGA
Source organism: Rhodanobacteraceae bacterium (assembly GCA_025350865.1). Classification (GTDB taxonomy): domain Bacteria; phylum Acidobacteriota; class Terriglobia; order Terriglobales; family Acidobacteriaceae; genus Edaphobacter. The sequence goes on along the minus strand of JANXWZ010000230.1, from coordinate 24,921 downwards.
GGAATCCGACCAGCCCGAATACAACATGGAAGAGGGAAGCGAGCACGAGGAAGAATCCGACCGCGCACCTTTCCTCGGCGACTCCGCTGAACCCCGCTCCGAAGCCTCCGGCGACCGCGCCGCTGCCCCCCAGGGCGAGCCCCGCGAACCCCGTCGTGATCGTGGCCGCGACAACCGTCGCGATGGCCGCCGTGGCGACCGCAATCGCCGCGACCGCGACCGTGGCACTGGCGAGCGCGCCCGCTCCACAGGCGGCGGCGGTGGAGACCACCACCGCTCCGGCGGACGCCAGTCTATGCAGTCCACCAACCTGCCAGCCATCTCCGACCTGCTCAAGCCCGGCCAGGAGCTTCTCTGCCAGATCGCCAAGGAGCCCATCGCCAAGAAGGGCGCACGCATCACCTCGCACATCGCCCTCCCGGGCCGCTTCCTGGTCTTCATGCCGACCGTCAACCACATCGGCGTCTCGCGCAAGATCGAGTCCGATGGGGAGCGCCGCCGCCTGAAAGAAATCCTGCTCTCCGAAAAGGGTGAAGCCTCCGGCGGCTTCATCGTCCGCACCGCCGCCTCCGGAGCCAGTGAAGAAGAGCTTCGCAGCGACCTCCGCTTCCTGCTCAACCTCTGGGCCGACATCAAGTCCCGCTCCGAGTCCAGCAAGTCGCCCGCTCTCATCTATCACGACCTCAACCTCGTCGAGCGCGTCCTCCGCGATCAGGTCACGGACAACTTCTCCGCCATCTGGGTCGACACCGAAGCCCAGTACGAGCAGGTCCTCCGCTTCCTGCAGCGCTTCCAGCCCTCGCTCATCCGCCGCGTCAAGCTCTACACCAAGGAAACGCCGCTGTTCGAGCAGTTCGGCATCACCGAGGAGATCAACAAGGCCCTGCGCTCCAAGGTCTGGCTCAAATCCGGCGGCTCCATCGTCATCAACCAGACCGAAGCCCTGGTCGCCATCGACATCAACACCGGCAAGTTCGTCGGCAAGACGGCCCGCCTCGAAGACACCATCGTCAAGACCAACCTCGACGCCATCCCCGAGATCGTCCGCCAGATTCGTCTGCGCGATCTCGGCGGCATCATCATCATCGACTTCATCGACATGGACGAGCGCAAGAACCGCAACAAGGTCATGGCCGCGCTCGAAGACGAGTTGAAGTCCGACCGCGCCCCGTCGAAGGTTCTCCCTTTCAACGACTTCGGCCTCGTCGCCATCACCCGCAAGCGCGTCAAGCAGTCGCTCGAGCGCACCCTCTCCACCACCTGTGGCGTCTGCCAGGGAACCGGCATGACCAAGTCGCCCGTCACGGTCTGCAACGACATCTATATCGAGATGCGCAAGATGCAGAAGCACCTCGACCGCGGCGACGTCATGCTCCGCGTCCACCCCGAAGTCGTCAAGCAGCTTAAATCCGGCACCTCCCGCTGGCTTCAGGAAATGGAAGAGATGGTGGGCAAAACCATCCTCGTCAAATCTGACCCCAGCCTCCACCCCGAGCAGTTCGACATCCACTAAACTCCAACCCGCCCGGTGCCCCATCCTCGACCGACAGTTTCACCGTCGGGCAGGGTGGGGTATCGAGCCTACGGCTCGACCGTCTTCCCTTGACCTACCCTATTCCGGGTGCCCCATCTCAATCGCAGCCTCACCGCGATTGAGGTGGGGTCGAACGTTGAGCAACCCGCCTCTTTTGTCATTCCGCAGCAACGCGAAGGAATCTGCTTTTGCCGTTGTCCGAGCCCTAGCCCATACCCATACCCTCTCCGTGTAGACCCTCCACCCCCTTTCAGCGTCAAACCGCACAACAAGTCCCCTGCGGCAGTGTTCTAATCGCAAGTACGCCGCAAGACGCAATCAGGGAGTCCCAAGAGAATGATCATCAAATCCAGCCCGCTGTTCAACTTGCCCGCTCTGTGCCGACTATCGGCCGTTGCCCTCTTCGTGGGTGCCACAAGCTTTGCACTGCAAGCCCAGCAACTTGTCGCGTCGGCCCCGGCCAAACCGCTCAACCTCGCCTCCGCCGCCGGCGTCACCTACAGTTCCTCCACATCGGATGTCGCCTCCCCCGTTGACCCCACCGAGGCCGAGCGCCTCGCGCTGTCGGGCCAGCCCCCGCCCCGCCGCCGCTACGGGCGCCCGCGCTACAACGACAACATGCACAACGCCGACGGCTCGTCCAAATACACCTTCCTCGTCGGAGTCGGTGGCACCGGTCCCATCGGCAACACCTTCCAATACCTCAACACCAACTACGCATTTCAGGTCGGTGCCGGTCGCAACTTCAACAAGAACCTCGCGGTCATCGCCCAGTTCGACTACGACCGCTTCGGCTTCAACGGACGAACCATCTTCAACGAGCAGAGTCTCTACAACTACGGCGTCAGCCCATCCAGCCAGTTCTACCTCACGTCGCTCGACGGCAAGAGTCACATCTGGTCCTTCACGCTCAACCCCAGCTACACCTTCTACGGCGGTGGTGGCGGGGTTGGCATGTACGTTGTCGGTGGCGTAGGTTTCTACCACAAGGTCGCCGACTTTACGGTTCCGGTCAACCAGTATGCCTGCTACTACTACGGCTGCTACAGCTACACCGCCAACCAGACGGTCGATCACTATAGCTCCAACGCCCCCGGCGTCAGCGGAGGCATCGGGTTCACCTATAAGGCGTCGCGCTTCTCGAGCGAACACCTCTTCGCCGAGGCTCGGTACGTCTTCATGAACAACTCCCAGCGCAAGGGTCTCACCGTCGCCAACGTCAACACCACCTACGGCCAGACCTACGCGGGTTACAACTACTACCCGGCCAACAGCAACCGCACAACCTACATCGCGTACAAGTTCGGCGTCCGCTTCTAACCCACTCTTACTGCGACTCCCGTGTTGCCCTGAATCTCGTCTTGCCCCGGAGCCCGACCCGCCACCGCCGTCATTCTGGCGAAGCCAGAATCTCCGTAGTTGTTTTTTCGGTGGCCCGCGTAAGCTTTTGCATCAGCCCAACAGAAATGCCCGGCTACCAGCCGGGCATTTCTATTGGACGTTATATTGCAATCTGTAATTGGAATATAACGATCTGCAATAGACTAAACGCCCACCGGATAAGGCTTGTCATGGGCGCGTCCGCCGTCCGAACCCGACCGCTCAAACCGCCCCTGGAACAGGCTCAGCAGGCCGGTATACCAGTAGCCAAACACAAACAAAAACAGGAACGGCACCGTGAAGTAGTTTTCGCTCGTAATGGCGTACCAGACCGTAAAGGCAAAGTAGCACCCAATCGCAAGTTCAATCCAAGGCACTATCCCCAGTCTTTTCCTATACTTAGTTGCCTGACTCTTCTGGCCCTTCTTGCTGACGCTGTACTTCGGAGTCCGCGCAAACGCGCTCTTCACCCCAAAAAACGCTTCCATCACCGCAACCGTATTCGTGATCGTCAGTCCAACACCCAGCGCCATCAGGCACGGCAAATAAAGAAAAGTCCGGTACCAGCGATCCGGGTAAAGCTCCTTCTGGCTCACCAGATAAAACGAAGAAACAGACATCGTACTAGCCATAAACAATGGCATATCGATCAACAACATTTGCATCCACCCCTGGTAGCTGCGGATGATCATCGCCGGCATCAGCAGCGTACTCAGCACAATCATAAGGGGATAACTGATATTCGCCGTCAGGTGATACCACGCCTCCAGCTTGGTGTGGAACGGCGCATCGCTCTTCAAAATGCGCGGCAGAACCTTCTTACCCGTCTGGATCAGCCCCTTGGCCCAGCGCGCCTGCTGCGTCTTGAAGGCGGTCATCTCGATCGGCAGTTCAGCCGGGCACTCGACATCCTGCAGATACTTGAACTTCCACCCGCGCAACTGCGCGCGGTAGCTCAGGTCGGTGTCTTCGGTCAACGTGTCGTGCTGCCAACCACCCGCGTCGGCGATCACCTTCGTCCGCCACATGCCCGCCGTCCCGTTGAAGTTGAAGAAGACGCCCGCGCGGCTGCGACCGCCGTGTTCCAGCACGAAGTGCCCGTCCAGCAGGATCGCCTCCACCTGCGTCAGGAAGCTGTAGTTGCGATTCAGGTGGGTCCACCGCGTCTGCACCATGCCGATCTCCGGCTCTGCAAAGTGGTGGATCACCTTCATGATCCAATCCTTCGGCGGCACAAAATCGGCGTCGAAGATTGCGACGAATTCGCCCTTTGCCGTCTTCAAACCGGCATCGAGCGCGCCGGCCTTGTAGCCGTAGCGGTTCTCGCGGTGGATGTAGTAGATGGGTTGCGGAGGCAGGCCGTTGAACCCCGCGGCGTAGCGGTGGGCAATCCCCTTGGCCACCTGCACCGTCTCGTCGGTGGAGTCGTCCAGCAGCTGGATTTCGTACCGGTCGCGCGGATAGTCCATGCGGCAGCAGGCGTCGACTAGCCGCCCAATGACGAACTGCTCGTTGTAGATGGGCAGTTGAATGGTCACGAAGGGAAGCTCCCCTTCGGCAAACCGGCTCGGCGAATCGGCCGAGTGCGCTTCCTTGCCCTTGTTCCGGTAATACAGCCAGACAAGCTGGTAGCGATGCAGGCCGTAGAACGCCAGGATCAACATCACGATGAAGTACGGGGTCAACAGCCAGTAGTCGAAAGCGCTCAGCCGGTACAGGTGTTCAAACGTCTTGTCCGCATAGTGCGACTTCAGATAATGGCTCAGCCCCTTGGGAGCCAGTAGGATCGCGAGAATATCGGTAAGGATTGCGGTGTGCAAGTCGTGGATAGCTCCATGCTAATTTTACGTGACCTTTGGATGCCTACCGTGCCAGCATCATCAGAAATGGCATAGGTTCTAGCACAGTCAGCCCCACCCGTGATTGATTGAAATACGGACCGAAGTGATTTTTGTCGCCTGTAATCAAATAACTGGCGCCGGCACCCATCGCCGCAAGGTAGATAGGAGCATCTTTTGCAGGAAGGAAGACGTCGTCAGGCAGACGAAGATCGGGCCTGTCGGATACAACACGCATTGTGGAGATCAATCCTTCAGCCCGCTCCTGATGGTCGGCGGATTCGTAATTGTTGCGTAACTCAGCGAGCGAGTGCGGCGACGTCAGCAACTCGAGGCCCGGGAGATGCCAGAAGCGGTGAAATGGGCTGACGGGACTTCGGGCTGCAGAGTAGACCACGTTCGAATCCAGAAAGACGAGCAATAACCTGGTCACGCAGACCTGCGCGCCGGATGCTTTGCCTCAATACGGTCGAACATTTCTGCAAGCTCATGGTTTGTCGGCAGGCTGGATCGGGTGTCAGGGTTGGTGTGAGGAATCGTCAAGGGATCAAGCCCCAACGCCCGTACTTCAGCAGCGGCCCTGTCCCAGTCTTCTTGCGATACCGCGTTGTTCAAATAAAACTCAGCCTTGCGCTCGGGTGTATAGATTTCAATCTCGACCGTCACCGCAGGTCTCAGGCTAATGCCACCATCGCGAATCTCGGTCACCAGCAACGATCCATCGTTCAACCCTAATAGCTTCCGCATCTTGGCCGGAATGACGATAGTCCCACGCTTGCCCATCTTGATGGTTTCCATCAGAGCCTCTGAATTGCAGAATATCAGACAAGCATCGCCCGATATCCCAACTCCCGTTGCACAGGCTGGAAGCCAGCGTCGCGGATCACACGGCGCAGTTCTTCTTCGGTCGCACCCTTGGTCTGCTCCACCGCGACTGAGCCAACGTCGTTCGCGCCAAAACGCAAGCCCATCTGCAGCACCTTCAGCCCCTGCGTCGTCCAATCCGCCTCGACATTTTCAATCGTGTCCAGGTAAATCCGAGCTACGGCCAGCGTCTTCAGGTATTCGACTGCGGTCGTCTCATCCAGTTCGCGTCCACCTGCCGCGTGGAAGCTGACCGGAGCCACCGCGTCGAAGCCCCCAGTTTCCGCCTGGAGCAGCCGGATCTGTTCGAAGCCTGCCAGTCGTTCGGATGCAGTCTCGCCAGCCCCAAACACAACTCGAGCCGTCGTCCGCATGCCCGTCAGGTGAGCGGCGCGATGGATTGAAACCCATGAATCGTTCGGGACCTCGGCAACAGGACCGCCGATGCAATCCAGCCCTATCTGCCGAAGCTGCGCAATCGCCTCGGGCGCTGGCAGTCCTGAAGCTGCGATCTCCACGGTGGACAGTCCCTGCAGCCACATCTTCGGGAACCGTTGTCGGACCTCCGACAACACCGAAGCGACGGCCTGAAAGCCACCGGCAAGGACAACCCCGGTCGCGCCCATGTCTTCTGCCGCCTGAATCTCCGACAAGATGTCCTTAGCGCCGCAATCGACGACCCGCGACATGCCGTAGGTGACAACGCCTTCAGGATGCAGCCGACGGCGCACGGCGTCGGCTTCCATTCCAATCCCGATCAGATCGTCGCTGGCGAAGCAGTCCAGCGACTGTTCCCGGCTAATTCCCATGGACCAATCCTCGTTGGCGGTGCCGCAGCAGGAGCGCAATCACGGTCAAAATCAGTGCCGCAGTCGCAAGACTCTGCGACCAGACGCAGTAGATGCACCACTTCTGCAACACGAAAGCCTCCAGGTAACTGAGAAGGCAGGCTGCGAAAAATCCAAACTGAGCCAGCGGCAGCACAATCCACCACCGTCCCAGCAGCGCAAAAATCCCGATCAGCGCGTATCCGACGATGCCGAAGACCGAAACTGGAATGTGGAGCGCCTTGCTCCCCGGCTCTTCGTCGAACGACTTGGGCGGGAATACCGCATAGCGCGAGTGGTTGACCGCACCGCAATCCCAGTGCTCGCTGACCGCACATGGCGGCGCCAGGCCCGGGTCCATGTTGTGAACCTTCAGCGCCAGCACACTCACCACGATCCCGGCTAATGCCAGCACCATTACCAAACCTCGCAACACCTTGTTACCCATGCTTCAATTCTATCCGGCCCACGCCGGAGCGGGTGCCCCATGTTCGACGCCAGTTTCATCGCGTCGACCATGGGAAGGTTCAATAACGATTGTGCACTTTGTTCCGGCCATGCGGCAGACCTTGAATCTCAGGGACGAAAGCCCTACCCATCGTTGTGGGCAGGATTGTGTCGGGCCTTCAGCCCTCGGATTCTCGCATGATGACTACCCAGCCCTTCGGACTGAACTCGTATATTACGGCCCTTCGGCCCGGAAACCAAGGCTGCCTGACCAAGGAGCATCGCCATTTCATTAATTTTCAACTGGCACCCGCTATGATTCTGTTCATGAACCGCAACCTACTCGACCGCCGCCAATTCCTGTCGCTCGCCGTCGCATCGACTGCAGCCACTGCGCTTCCGGCATGGGCGGCGCCAGCACCCTCTCCGTTCGAGTTCCTGTTCATTACGGATTGCCACACCCAGCCCGAACTCGACGCCACCCACGGAACCCAGATGGCCATGCGGCGCGCGAAAGAGGTTCGCGCGGACTTCGCCATCCAGGGCGGTGACCATGTGTTCGATGCGCTGGGCGTCCGCAAAGCGCGGGCCTCAGCGCTGTTCGATCTGTATGCGAAGACCGAGCAGGATCTTGGCCTGAAAGTCCATCACGTGATTGGGAATCACGACTGTTTTGGGGTCTTTCCGGACAGCGAGGCGTCGACTACCGATCCCGACTACGGCAAGAAGATGTTCGCCGACCGCTTCGGCCCGACGTGGCACTCATTCGACCATAAGGGCCACCACTTCGTCATTCTCGATTCCATCGGCATCACGCCTGATCGCAACTACGAGGCGCGCATCGACGCCGACCAGCTGGCGTGGCTGGAACGCGACCTGAAGGCGCAGCCGGGAGGGACACCGATCATCGTTGCGACGCACATCCCGCTGGTGACCGCCGTCCCGTCGTATACGGTTGCGGCTTCAAACGCCAAGGCTCCGTACTTCGTCAACGGGCCCGCGGCCATCAAACTTTTTGAAGGCCACAACGTGCTCGGCGTGCTGCAAGGCCACACCCACGTGAATGAGCGCGTGGAGTGGCACGGCGTTCCCTACATTACGTCCGGGGCGGTGTGCGGCAACTGGTGGAAGGGTACTCGGTTGGGGACGCCGGAGGGGTTCACTGTGGTGAGCGTTGCCAACGGAAAACTGACCACGCGCTACCAGGGTTCGGGCTTCAAGTCGGTTGCGCCGGACAATACGTAAAGCAAATTTAGCGAGGGTGGGTTGCCGCCAGAAAGACAACTACGGAGATTCTGGCTTCGCCAGAATGACGGCTGTGGTTGCTTCGACTGCATAGCAACGAAGATCAGTACTGAGGGCGCAGCCAGTATGCCTAGGCTCCAACTGCTTTCAGCCCCAACCGCTTCTCCATCACCGTGATGGCCTCTGCACTCTCGTCTACCAGCAGGAACTCCCGCCCGTTCTTTGCCGCAGCGACACCTGTCGTTCCGCTGCCAGCGAAGAAGTCGAGGATGAGGTCACCGGGCCGCGAGTGGACGCGCACGATGCGCTCCAGAATCCCAAGCGGCTTCTGCGTGGCGTAGCCGGTCTTCTCCTTGCCTGTGGGCGAGACGATGGTGTGCCACCAGACGTCGGTCGGGGTCTTGCCGCGGGCGGCTTTCTCTGCACCGACCAGGCCGGGAGCCATGTAGGGGATTCGGTCGGTCTGGTTGAGGTCGAAGGTGTAGTGGTCCGGGTCGCGCGTGTACCAGAGGATGTTGTCATGTTTAGCGGGCCAGCGCTTGGTGGCGCGTGCACCGTAGTCGTAGGCCCAGATGATCTCGTTCTGAAAGCACTCTCTGCCAAAGACCTCGTCGAGCATTACCTTGCAGTAGTGGACCTCGCGCGGGTCGATGTGGAAGAAGAGCGAGCCGGTGGGTTTCAACACTCGCCGGGCTTCGACCATGCGCGGATGGAGGAAGCCGAGGAAGTCGTCGAACTGGTCGCGATAGCCTGCGAGGGACTCGGTCGACTTCTCGGTCCGGTAGCGTACGCCGCCGAAGCCTGTGCGGTCACCGGCTTGGTCGCGGATGGTCTTCAGCCGGGGCCGGACCTGGCGTTTGCCGGTGTTGAATGGCGGATCGATGTAGATCAAGTCCACACTCTCTGGAGCTATCCCGCGCAGCACCGCAAGGTTCTCCCCGTACACGATCTGGTTCACCCGTATCACCTCGTACACTTGAGCCTATGACAGTCCTTGGTGGAGCGCGCGATAAGGTGTATCGTTTCGGCCAGCGCTACTTCCCGGAATCCATGTCGTCCAAACTATTTAGCTTCGCTATGCTTTCGCATCCAGGCCGTGTCCGCAAGGGCAACGAAGACGCCTGCGCCGCCGATCCGGAGATCGGAGCCTTCGTCGTGTGCGACGGAATGGGCGGGGCTGCGGCGGGTGAAATCGCCAGCACAATGGCGACCGAGGCCTTTCTCGAGTCGCTCGCACCTCCGAAGGATCAGGACGCCTCGCCTCGCACGGCCACGCCTGATGTTCGGCTCGACACCGCCATTCATGCGGCCAACTCCGCTGTCTTCAGCAATGCGCTGCAGAACAGGCAGCATCACGGAATGGGGACGACGCTGGTGGGGTTGCTGCTGCGCCCTGCTCACGCAGGAGCGGCTACGGCATTGACGCTCGCGCATGTGGGCGATAGCCGATGCTACCGGTTTCGCGGCGGCGAAATGGCCATGCTGACCGAGGACCATTCGCTGGTTGAGGAGCAGGTGCGGAGGGGCGAGTTGACTGCACTTGAGGCTGCGTACCATCCCATGCGCAACATCATTACCCGAGCTGTGGGGTCGCAGCCAGAGGTGGAGCCGGAGATCCGCAATCTGGACCCTGTGCCGGGCGATTTGTACCTGCTCGCGTCCGATGGCCTGACCCGAGAGTTGAGTGACGCGGAGATCGCTCAAACCGTCCTGCGCTTCCAGGCGCGGGAGGAGTTGCGCAAGCGCGCCTCGCGGCCAGACCTTTCCAGCCTGTGCCAGACGCTGATCGATCAGGCGAACGATGCAGGCGGCGGCGACAACATTACCGTGCTGCTGCTGCACCTCGCGTAGGCCCTGTCATGGAGAATTCAGCAACCATCGCAGTTATCGGCGCCGGAACCATGGGCAACGGCATCGCCCACGTCTTTGCGCGGACGGGCCATCCGGTTCTGCTGGCCGACGTCTCAGATGCGGCACTTCAGACGGGCCTAGCGACTATTCGCAAGAACCTTGCCCGCGAGGTTGCGAAGGGCAAGCTGACGGCTGCCGAAGCCGACTCCGCAGTGGCGCGGATCACGTGCACGACGGAGATGGACTCGCTTGCTGCCGCAGTGCTGGCGGTAGAGGCAGCGTCCGAGCGCTTCGATATCAAGGCGCAGATCTTTCGCAAGCTTGACGCGATCCTCGGCCCTGACGCCATCATTGCTTCGAACACCAGCAGCATCTCGATCACGAAACTGGCGGCGCTGACGAAGCGGCCCGGGCAGGTGATCGGCATGCACTTCTTCAACCCGGTGCCGGTGATGAAACTGGTTGAGATCATCCGCGGACTGCAGACTACGCAGGGTACGTTCGATACCGTTCGCGCACTGTCGGAAAGCCTTGGCAAGATACCGGTTGAAGTGAATGACGCCGCGGGTTTCGTGTCCAACCGCGTGCTGATGCCGCTGATCAACGAGGCCTGCTACGCGGTGATGGAGGGCGTCGCTACGGCCGAGGCTGTGGACACCATCTTCCGCGAGGGGATGGCGCATCCGATGGGGCCGCTGACGCTTGCGGACTTCATCGGGCTGGATATTTGCCTGGACATCATGCGTGTGTTGGTCGATGGTCTGGGCGACCCCAAGTACCGCCCGTGTCCTCTGCTGATCCGGATGGTCGATGCGGGTTGGCTGGGCCGGAAATCGGGCAAGGGTTTCTACGTCTATCCCGCGTGAGCTTTTTTTCTGTGCCACCTGCGATACTGTTCTGACATCTGCACGAGGGCCCTTACCGCATGCTGCCACTTAACGCGATCGACGCCATCACGCCGGCCTTTGCACGGACCCACGAGATTCTGTTTCACCCGTTCCGTCTTGGCCGCTCGTGGAAGCTCGCGGCGAGCCAATACTGCGGGATGCTCGGAGCGTTTTTCGCCCCGTTCCCGCTGCTTTTCCTTTTTCTGCCGAGCTTCAACCCGATGCCGCACGTCGCACGGGCTTTGATGGGTGTCGTTTTCACGCTCGCAACATTGATCTTCTTCGGCTTGTTTTATCTCGGGCTGCGGATGCAGTTCGTCAACTTCGAAATGGTCGTCACGCGCGCCACAATGATCGCGCCGATGTGGAGACGGTATGGAAACCGGGTCTGGCCGGTTGTCGCCTTCAAAGCCATTCTTGGGACGGGACTGTCGCTGGCCCTGGCGCCATTTCTCTGGAAGACCGTCTCCAGTCTGATGAACCTCAGCCTCAACATGCCGAGCTTCACACCGGGCCAGCCTCCGGATCCAGCCGCATTCCAGGCGATATTTTCGCAGATGGTCGGTTTGGAAGCCACGTTTTTCGCGGCTTTCCTGCTGGTCAAGCTTTTCTCGACCGCGTTCGAAGACTTTGTTCTGCCGTTCTACATTCTGGAAGATATTCCGCTGACCGCAGCGCTTGCCCGGGGCGGCGCAGTCTTCGTCGCGGACCCGCTTCACTGCATCCTCTACCTGTTCCTAAAGGTCGTCCTTACAATCGTGGGATTCATCATCCAGTACATCAGCATGATTGTGCTGATGATTCCGGTTGCGATTATCGGGGTCATCGTGGTGCTACTCGGCGCAGTTGTTGTGGGGGCGCTGGGGTCCGGGGGGAAGGTGCTGGGCATCGTCGGTGCTGTGCTGCTATATGTCGTGTTTATCGTCGCCATGTTCTGGTACCAGTTCGGAACCCTGGGCTACATGACGATGTTGCTGGAGGCGTACGCGACCTACTTCCTGGCAGGACGCTACCCGCTGCTCGGCGATCTTCTGCAGCGGGGAGTTGATCCCCCGTTTACGCCGCCGCCGGTGTTTCCCTCGAAGGACGAGCGTGACGACGACGGAGGTCCGCCGATGCCGATGGACCCCGCCGTCGCGTGATCTATGCCCCGGACCGTGCTCGTGCCAGCTTGCCACGCACCTTGTCCGAATCGATCTTTGGGCTTTTTCGAGCGACGTATGCCCTGGGAATTTCATCTCCCGCGTCGGGTGGAATCGTTTTACCGCGACGAAGGAGACCAAGGCCCTCCGCGCGGGCAGATTCGCTGAACGGCTCACGGTTTGCCGCCCATCGTTGATGCTCCAGCCTCGCTACTTTTTCCGCGATCGCGACGTTGATGAATTGATTGAGAGAAACGCCCTCGCTTTGCAAAATCCGTTCGGCACCCTGGCGCACAGATGGCATCAGTCGCAGTGCGAATTTGTTCCCCTGCTTGCTCTTTGCGTTCGCTGCCACTGCCATTGCTACCTCCTATGCCAGCATCTTCAAAAGTTCGCCAGGAGACAGAACGGCAATCCCGAACCGCTCCGCAGGTTTTGCCAAATGCCTCAAGTTATTCGTAACGATTGCGTCGACACGACCATTGATCGCTACATCCAAAATCATATCGTCGCCAGGGTCAGGCGACAAAGGTCTGTGCCGCTCCACCACGTCGATAGCTTCGGCAATCTGCTCCACGCGGAGCAGGAGACGGTCTATCTCCTCTGCTCCGAGATACGACGCGGCAAGATGTTGCGGCCGCATCGCGACATCGCGGTATTCACACGCAACCTTAAAGTCCATGCAGACCAAAATTTCGCCGAGCAAGATCAACTCCAGAATGCGGGCTGCCGCGCCAGCGCCTGAACGCAATGCAGAGATCAGGGCGGACGTGTCCAGGACAACTCTTAGGGATGATATCACCCGTAACCCCTACTCCTGTTCCTTCTTCTTATTGCGCGCTCGAATTTTGAACCAGATCGGGCTGCCGATAAAGCCGAAGCTTTCGCGAATTCGATTGGATAGAAAGCGCTCGAACGAGAAGTGCATCTTCACATCGCGGTCGGTAAACAGGACGAACGTCGGCGGAGCTACCTGCGCCTGTGTCATGTAATAAATTCGCATCCGCTTATTCATCGGGACGCTGGCTCGCTGGAAGTCGACCTGCTCCAGGAACTTGTTCATCTGTCCGGTGGACACGCGTTTGCGGCGCTCACGCGCAACCAGCTCGACCTTGGCGAATACTTCGTCGATGGCACGCGGGCCGCCGCCATCTTCAGGCGCTGCAGAGATGAAGAGCAGCGGGGCGTAGTCCAGATACTTCAGCGCATCGCGAACCTGCTGGGCGTAGACCTTCTGATCCGCAGGGGGCTTGCCGTCGGTGCGCGCCGTGGTCATCAAATCCCACTTGTTGATGACGATGATGACTGATCGGCCGCTCTCGTGCGCATAGCCGCCGATGTTGGCGTCGATGTTCGTCACGCCTTCCATGGCGTCGATGATGAGCAGCGAAACGTCGGCTGCTTCCAGGTGCTTGCGCGCCATGATGACCGAGAGCTTCTCCGCCATCATCTTGGTCTTGCCCTTGCGCCGGATGCCTGCGGTATCGACGAATCGGAACAGGTGTCCCTTGCGTTCGACGATCTCGTCGACGGCGTCGCGCGTGGTGCCCGCGATGGGCGAGACAATGGCGCGGCTCGAGCCTGTCAGCGCGTTCAGCAGCGTGCTCTTGCCGACGTTGGGGCGTCCGATAATCGCGACCTTGGTCTCGCGCGACTCGTACTCGCCGTGCGTGCGCTGGCGGCGGCGTGGCTTTTCGGCGGCCTCGCCCTCCTCCGGCTCAAACTCTTCTTCAAACGCTTCGGCCTCTCCTTCGGGCGTCGGGTCTTCCTCAGGCTCCGCGACGTGCGTGCGCTCGGGCAGGACAGCGAAGACTTCATCCAGCAGGTCGCCGATGCCGGACCCGTGCTCGGCCGAGATGGCCATGACTTCCTTGAAGCCCAGGCGCCGGAAGTTCTCGGCTGCCGCCAGCATCTCGGGTGCGTCGATTTTGTTCACCGCAAGAAAGACCGGCTTGCCGCCGCGAATCAGCAGCCGAGCGAGTTCCATGTCCGGCGAGGCAAGCTCGGTACGCCCGTCCACCACCATGACGATTGCGTCGGCCTCTTCGAGCGCGACCTTGGCCTGGCGGAAGATCTCGCTGGGGATCAGCGCTTCGTCGTCGGGAATGACGCCGCCGGTATCGACCAGACGCGCGTCGCGGCCCTGCCACTCGATCTCGCCGTAGATGCGGTCGCGCGTGATGCCGGGCTCGTCGCCGACGATGGAACGGCGTGAACCGGTGAGGCGGTTGAACAGCGTGCTCTTGCCGACGTTGGGGCGGCCGCAGATGGCGACGAGCGGCAACCCGAGCGCTGCGGCATGCTCCATCGTCACCGACTGTTGCAGAGCCAGCAACTCGGCCTCGCGCCAGTCGTCATCTTCACGCGGACCCTGCAGAATGCGTCCGCGTGGGCGGTTGGATCCCTTGCCTTCGCGCTCGAGCGCGGCCTGCCGCTCCGAGTCGCTGCGGAAACTGCGTCCCGGTGCTGCGGCGGGTCGACCTTCCCCTGCGCCACCGGCTGCGGGAGCGCGGCGAACGCGCTTTTCCGGGTCGTCGCCGGTGATGGTCCGCTTGGCTTCAAACTCGGGCGAGCGCCGCGAGATGCGCTTTTTTGCCTCGGCGTCAGCTTTCTTTGTTGCGAGTTCCTTGCGCTTTTTGGGGTCGACCGCGCCGACGATCCGAGTGGCGCCAGTAACCGCCGACTTCGGGGACTTGCCCTTGTGCGGCCGTGTGCTGGCCTGCCGATGCTTCTTGCCTAACCGTTTTGCCGTCTTCTTCACTGCCATTCTGAACCCTGCTCTCGACGCAAAGCGCCATATTTCATTATAGAGAGCGTAAATGCTCTAAACTGGCTCTTTCCACGGAGGGTTCCGATGACAAGCCAACGAACTTCGCGGCATACATGGATTGCGGTCGCTGGAATTCTCCTATTTACGATGGCAGTTGTCTGCGTGCCTTGCAGGGCTTCCGAGGCGCCGTTCAACTTGAAGAATCGTGCGGTCGGTGTGACCTGGCAGGTGGATGCGAACGGGGTGAACCACCTGGTGGTGACGGACCGGCTGAACGGGACGGTGGTAGCGGTGGCAAATCCATTTTCGATCCTGCTGAAGAATGGAACCATCTACAACGCGCAAAATCTGACGCCGTTGGGTGCGACCCAGGAGCGAACAATTGCGCCGCACTCGGATACGGCTCGGGCAGCGGATAGGCTGGCCGGGAAGGCGTTTGATCTGACGCTGGAAAGTTCCGATCATGCGCTGCAGGTGAAGTGGACTGTGATTCTGCTGGAGGGGTCGAACTATGTGCGGCAGCAGTTGACGATGACGGCTGCGGGGGGCGATGTGCCGATCAGCAGGGTGGAGTTGCTCGACCTGAAGCTGAACGGGGCCGTCGTTAGCGGGTCGGTGCAGGGATCGCCGATTATTGCGGGAAATATGTTCTTTGGCTTTGAAGATCCACTGTCGAAGGGCAAGGTGACGAAGGATCGTGCGACTGCGTGGGTGGAGCGCGATCTGCCGTTAAAGGCGGGTCAGTCGGTCACGTATTCGAGCGTCATAGGGGTGGCGCGGCCGGGGCAGATGCGGCGCGATTTTCTGGCCTATCTTGAAGAGGAACGGGCGCATCCGTACCGGACATTTCTGCACTACAACTCGTGGTACGACCTGGGCTATTTTACGCCGTATGACCAGGCGGGTGTGCTGGATCGCGTGAACGCCTTTGGGCGCGAATTGACGGAGAAGCGCGGTGTCAAGCTGGATTCCTTTCTGTTTGACGATGGCTGGGATGACCACGCTTCTCTTTGGAAATTCAACGGCGGCTTTCCGGATGGATTTGCGCCGGTGAAGCAGGCCGCAGAGGCGGTTGGCGCCGGGCCGGGGGTATGGATGTCGCCGTGGGGCGGCTACTCGAAGCCGAAGCAGGAGCGCATCGCGTTTGGCAGGGCTGCGGGGTATGAGATCGTCGGCAATGGCTATGCACTCTCCGGGCCGAGGTACTACGAAGCATTCCGCGATGTGTGCCTGGAGATGGTGCGGAAGTATGGCGTGAACCAGTTCAAGTTCGACGGCACGGGCAATGCCAATTCGGTGTTCAAGGGCAGCAGCTTCGACAGCGACTTTGCGGCTGCGATTCACCTGATCGCGGAGCTTCGGACAGCCAAGCCGGACCTGTTCATCAACCTGACAACCGGGACGTGGCCTTCGCCGTTCTGGCTGCTGGATGCGGACTCGATATGGCGGGGCGGAGAGGATGATGACTTTGCGGGTGTGGGCACATATCGCGAGCGCTGGATCACGTATCGCGATGCGGATACGTACCAGCGCATCGTGCAGGGCGGCCCGCTTTATCCGCTGAATTCGCTGATGCTGCACGGGATGATTTATGCGCGGTTCAGGAAGAATCTGGACGTGGACCCAGGCAATGATTTTCGCAATGAGATTCGTTCGTACTTCGGGACGGGGACGCAGTTGCAGGAGATGTACATTACGCCGTCACTGCTGACCGCTGCGAACTGGGACGACCTTGCCGAGGCTGCGAAGTGGTCGCGCGCGAATGCCGACGTGCTGAAGGATACGCACTGGGTGGGCGGCGACCCGGCGTGGCTGGAGGTGTATGGGTGGGCCTCGTGGACGTCGGCGAAAGGCATTCTCGTGCTGCGGAATCCGGGCGATCAGAAGAAGACCATCAGTCTGCGGCTGCGGGATGTCTTTGAGCTGCCGACTAGTGCGGCTCGCAGTTACAGCGCAAGGAGCCCATGGAAGGAAGATGCGACGCGCGGTGTTGTTCGCGTGAATGCGGACCAGCCGCATGAGTTTGAGCTGGCACCGTTTGAGGTGCTCACGCTTGAGATGAAGCCGTAATGGAGCCTCTGACATTAGTGGTGATGGCTGCTGGGCTTGGCAGCCGATACGGTGGCCTGAAGCAGCTTGACCCCGTCGGCCCGGGCGGCGAGACCATTCTGGACTACTCGCTCTATGACGCCATCCGCACGGGATTCGCAAGGGTGGTGTTCGTGATCCGCCGCGAGAACGAGGCGGCATTTCGCGAGACGGTTGCGGCGCGTTTCTCGTCCCGTATCGCGATCGACTATGCCTTTCAGGAGCTTGCCGCGATACCTCCGACTTTCGTTGTTCCTCCTGGCCGGTCGCGGCCCTGGGGTACGGCCCAGGCCGCGCTGGTTGCGGCAGATGCAATTGCCGGACCGTTCGCCGTGATCAACGCAGACGACTTTTATGGGCGGCAGACCTTTCATCTGCTCGCGGATCATTTGAGAGGTGGCTCGACGGATTACGCAATGGCCGCGTACCCGTTGCGCGCGACGCTGTCGCCGTTTGGCACTGTCTCGCGAGGTGTGTGCGAGGTCGACTCGGACGGCCTGCTGCGGGCGATCGTAGAACGGACCGGCATCGCGCCGGACGGAGCGATCGCCGGCTCCGAGCTGCTCGGCGGCGACACGTTGGTTTCGATGAACATCTGGGGCTTTACGCCAGCCATCTTTCCACGGCTGCGCGACTACTTCGCGCATTTCCTCACCGAGCATGGGACGGATTTGAAGGCTGAAGCCTTTCTGCCGACGTTTATGGATGAACTGATCGCCGTGCATCGCGCGCGGGTGCGGGTGTTGCAGAGCGCCGACGCGTGGTTTGGCATCACCTATCGGGCCGACCTGCCGAGGGTCAGGGAACGCGTCCGCGCGCTGATTGCTGCGGGCGATTATCCGGAGCGGCTCGCGTGATCACGCCTATGCCGGACCTCGCCCGAATCGCTCGCGCGTTCGCTATTCCGGGCGAGTTCGTGTCCGCAACGCCTACGGGCAGCGGCCACATCAACGACTCGTACCGCGTCCTCTTCCGCACGCCCGGTCAGGCTGCGAGCTATCTTCTGCAGCGCATTAATCGCCACATCTTTACCGACCCAGCGGCGCTGATGCAGAACATCCAGCGCGTCACGGCGCACCTTGCTGGCAAGCTTGCGGGTGATGCGGACAGCCACCGCCGCAGCCTCACGGTGATCCCGACATGCGAGTCGCTTGCATGGCATGTCGACACTGCGGGGAACTGTTGGCGAGCTTATCGATTTATTGAGCAGGCACGGACCTTCGACATCGTCGAATCGACCGTGCAGGCGTTCGAGGCTGCCAAGGCCTTTGGCGACTTTCAGCGGCTGCTGGCCGACCTTCCGTTGCCACGCCTGCACGACACCATTCCGGACTTCCACCACACGCCGAAGCGTTTTGCCCAATTGGATATGGCGATTACGGCGGACGTCGCCAACCGCGCTCACATCGCAAACGCGGAGATCGATTTCGCATTCCAGCGCCATACCTTCACCAGCGCGCTGCTGGATGCCCAGCTGCCGGAACGCGTGACGCATAACGATACGAAGCTCAATAACGTATTGCTGGACGACCGCACGGGCGAAGGTCTCTGCGTGATTGACCTCGACACGGTGATGCCGGGATTGGCGCCGTACGACTTCGGCGACATGGTCCGGACCTCCACCACGGCGGCTGCGGAGGACGAGCAGGACCTCGCGAAGGTGACGATGCAGTTCCCCATGTTTGAAGCGGTTGCACGCGGTTATCTGGCGTCCGCCGGAGCGTTTCTCACGGCTGCCGAACGCGGCAATCTTGTTACCGCCGCCAGACTGATTGCGTTCGAGCAGGGAATTCGTTTTCTTGCCGACTACCTTGCCGGGGACACCTATTACAAGACTCATCGGCCGGGGCAGAACCTTGATCGGTGCCGCACACAGTTCAAGCTGGTGGCTTCGATTGAGGAGCAGGAAGGGGCGATGCGACGGTTGGTGGAGTCGATTTAGGGCGAGTCGTGGGGCTTGAAGGGCAACTACGGAGATTCTGGCTGCGCCAGAATGACGGCATCTGGGCGTGGGTATGGCAGCGGAGGATTCGCTCTAAGCTTTGGCGGACGCCCTAACTCCAGCGCGGTCGAAGTGGGCCTCGATTTCTTCAAGCGTTTTACCCTTGGTTTCCGGGAGGAAGAAGGCTGCGGTGGAGAAGTAGACGACAGTGCAGAGCGCCCAGAAGACGAACATGGCGGCGTACCCGTAGTTGCCCACTACGGGCAGGAAGACTGCTGCGATGAGCGTCGAGATTCCCTGGTTGAGCAGCAGCGCGATTCCCATGCCGGTGGAGCGAATCCGCGTGGGCATGAGCTCCGAGAGCATGAGCCACACGACCACACCGGGGCCGAATGCGAACGCTGCGATGAAAAGCGCCATGCACCCCATGATCAGCCAGCCGGTAGTTTCGCCCGGTACGGGGCCGTAGAGCGCGCGCTTGATGGTCAGGCCGGCG
This sequence comes from Rhodanobacteraceae bacterium, assembly GCA_025350865.1. Lineage (GTDB taxonomy): Bacteria > Acidobacteriota > Terriglobia > Terriglobales > Acidobacteriaceae > Edaphobacter. The sequence goes on along the minus strand of JANXWZ010000230.1, from coordinate 5,610 downwards.
GTGGTCTCGGCGCCGGGCTCGGGCGCGATGTCGATGGCTGGATTGGGATCGGTGCTGACTACCGTTGCGACGCGGTCACCCGCGCCGTAGCTGTACAGGACGGTGAGGGTTACGGGCTTGCCGCTTGTATCCCCCAGCCCAAGCTGGGTGAGCGGAACCTGGAGGCGGTTGCCGCTGACAAGCTGCTGCAGGCGGTCTTTCTCATCGCTGCGCCTGGACTCGAACGTCCGGAAGACGAGCGCACCGGCTACCAGCGCGATGATGATTCCGCCCGTCCCAACCTTGAGAAGAAACCTGCGGCCTTTGCGGTCGACGAAGGCTACGGCTACGAGCGTCATCACGCAGTTGATGATCTTTACGGCGACGTCGCCCTGCGTGGCATGGGCCGCCGTCATGCCGGCCTGCCTGAGGATGATGACGAGGAAGCTGAGGATGGAGTTGATGCCGGTGGTCTGGTTGCAGGCGAGCACAATGCATGCGAGCACGAACGGAATCACGTACTTCCGCTGCAACAGCGAGTCCGAGGATTGCGTCTTGCTGTCTTCGGCCTTGTTCGCGGCGAGGTCCTCCATCTCGTGCAGTTGGAGTTGTGCTTCATCCTCGGGCGACGAACGCCTGAGCGCGGCCAAAGCCTGGTCTTTGTGGCCACGGCGGAAGAGCCAGCGCGGGGTTTCGCTGAGGAAGAAGGAGCCAACGACGAAGATCAGGCCGGGATAGACGACGGCGAGGAACATTCCCCGCCAGGCGGAATCCTGTACGGCTTTGATCGCGATAGCATTGCCTGCGGCTGCGGCAATCGCGGCCTCTGCCCGCGACGTGTAGAACCACCCGATCAGCGCGGCGATGACGATGCCGAAGGTGAGCATGAACTGAAAGACGGCTGTGCCTTTGCCGCGATGCTTTGCGCCGAGACACTCGGCGAGGTAGAGCGGTACGACGACTGCGATAACGCCGCCGCTGGCTCCCTGCAGCAAGCGGCCAACCAGCAGCGGGACGAAACCTTGGGAGATGACGATGAGCCCGACGCTGGCGACGAACATCAGCCCGCTGACGGTCATCATGCGCTTGCGGCCGAAGAAATCCGCCAGTACCCCTGCCACCAGCGACGAGCACATTCCGCCGCCCAGCACGGCGGCTACGATTGCCGACGTCTGCTCCACCGTCAGGTTGACCGTTTTGCCGAGGTACAAAAGGGCTGCGGCGATGATGCCGATATCGATGCCGTAGAGCAGGCCGCCGAGACCGGCGATGAAGATCAGGAATTGTGTGTAACGAACGGTGTTGCTGGCGCGTGCTGTCATAGGGGCTGTTTGTGCTCTCCGGGCGGCGACTCGTCACCCGCAACGCGTCCCACCACGAATATCCTTCCAGCTTGTGTGTGTCAAGAAAATCGAGCCTGTCGGTTACGCAACAGAGGAAAACGAAGTGTTATAACAGAAGTGCTGACCTCAGCAACTGGTCTACCAGTCCACACAAGTCGAGGGAAAACACAATGAAGCACTTAGCAATCGGAGGGCTGGTTCTGGCCCTTGGTGTGGCGCAGGCGAATGCGCAGATCAATGCAGGCGAACAGAAGCCTGAGGCCGGTGTCCCGTTCACCATGACCGAGGTGACAACCCTCAAACTACCGTGGCGGATTGCGTTTTTGCCGGATGGCCGCATGTTGATTACCGAGAAAGTCGGGGCGCTGTGGGTTGTGACGCAGGCCGGAGCCAAGACTCAGGTGACCAACGTGCCGGAGGTCCTCTGGAAGGGACAGGGCGGCATGCTGGGCGTGTATCTGTCGCCGCATTACGCCAAGGATCATAGTGTCTACCTCACTTATTCTGAGCCGGGAGAAGGCGGTTCGAGCTTGGCGCTGGCCAAGGCAGAACTGAAGCTGGGTGCCGATACGGCGAGTCTGGAAGGGCTGCAAGTGATCTGGCGTGATGGCGAGCGAGGCAATGGCGGGCAGTTCGGCGCAGCGGTTGCTTTTTCAGCAGACGGCAAATATTTGTACCTCACCTCCGGCGATCGGCAGCGCATGACGCCGGCCCAGGATCCGAACTCGCCGCTGGGAAAGGTTCTGCGGCTTACCCTGGATGGCAAGCCCGCCCCCGGTAATCCGATGGCAGGCAAGACCGGAACGCCGACGATCCCGGTCATCAACCCACCGGCCAATACCGAGGAAGCCAAGACTGCCGCGGTTGTGCGGACCTTCACCTTCCCCGGAACGAACATGACCCCCGCCGAGACCTGGAGCACGGGTCACCGCACTCCGTATGGGCTCGCTTTCGCGCCGGACGGACGTCTGTGGGAGGTTGAGCATGGACCCAAGGGCGGCGATGAGCTGAACCTGATTCAGCCGGGCAAGAACTATGGCTGGCCGTTGGCGTCTTACGCGACGAACTACGACGGCGTGGCAATCCCCAGCCCCGATACACGGCCCGACCTGACCAAGCCCGTGATCTACTGGACGCCGATTATCGCGCCCGGCAACATCATGTTCTACACCGGCAAGATGTTCCCGGAATGGAAGGGCTCGGCGCTGATCAGCGGTATGGCTTCGAAGGCTCTGCTGCGCATCACCTTTGATGGCAAGGGTGGAGCGAAGCCGGCGGAACGCTGGGATGTGGGTCACCGCATTCGGGACGTCGAGCAGGCGCCGGACGGCTCGCTTTGGATGGTCGAGGATGCCAATCCGGGGGCTGTCTTTCACGTTACGCCGAAATAAGTTTATCGCCCCTGCCCGCGCATCTGGAACACGATCAGTTCCAGGATACGTTCGGCCTGTACGCCTTCGGGCAGGGGTACTCCCATCTTGTCGCTCATCGTCTGGGCGAGCCTCGCGCTGAGTTCCTCGCGCTTGACGACAGGCAGGTCGAGTGCGCGGCCGAAGAAAGTTTCGATCACATGCAGGTCGCCGCTACCTAGTTTCGCGATGGCGTCGGCTGGCAGTTTGGTTTCGTTGGCCTCCCAGGCCTCTTTGGCTCCGGGCATCCAGCTGCGTGAGGGTGCCTGTGCGAGCGAGGCGGTAAAGGTTCGGCTGGCGTGGTCGAGGACAGGCTGCTCGTCGATGCGCTCGTGCACGACGATGGTCCCGGCAACGTAGTCGCCGAGCCGCTTGTTCTTGCGGTTGCAGAGCATGGTGATCAGCCCGGTGAGGTACATCCCGGGGAGATAGTCGACGACGCGGATCAGGTTGCGGGCCATGGATTCAAACAAAGTGATCGATCGCCCGGAGTCTTTGAGGACACGCAGCTTCATTACCCGCTTGCCCGGCGTCTGGCCCTTCCACCACGCCTCGAACAGCGCGAAATAGCCCCAGATCAGAACGAAGTGAATCAGGATCATGGCGGCGACCAGCCACTTCTGCGCGGTATCCGACTGGTGATCCATTCCCTGGTTGATGGCAGTCCAGGCCGAGGTGAGATAAATGAGCAGGTAGAGTAGCGCGAACGCTACGGCTTGAACGATGGAATCGAGTAGGATGGCGATGAAGCGGCTTCCTATGCCTGCGACCGGGAAGTGCAAATCCACCTGCTCGGGCGTGTCGATGCTCAACTGGTCGGTGTAGTAGGTCACTTCGGACATCGTTCTCTGGAGCCCCCTGGAATCCTGATGATTACAAATCGTTGGATCGCTTTGCGCAAGGATAACTGGGGCCGTCTGGAAGCGCTTGCCGGGCAGGCCGAATTGACCGGCCTGAAATCACTTTCGGTGCAGGAACTGCGTGATCTTGGCTTGCTCTATCGTCAGGCTGCGGCGGACCTCTCCGCTGTGCGTACCGACGACGGAGCCCGCACCCTCGAAGCGTACCTCAACCGGTTGGTCAGTCGCGCACATAATTTCGTCTATTCGGGCGGACGGCTAAGCCCGCGCACGCTTTGGCGCTTCATGTTCTATGAATACCCGCGCGTCTTCAGGCGGCTTCTGCCGTATACAGCGGCGGCGTTTGTGCTGTTCTGCCTGGGGGTTGGACTTGGCGTGATCGTGACGGTGGTTCGGCCGGAGTTCATGCACGCCATGCTTGGACCGCACATGCTGGATACGATCGAACATCATAAGATGTGGACCGACTCGATCCTGGGCTCGAAGCCGCAGGAGTCGAGCGCAATTATGACGAACAACATTTCGGTCTGCTTCATGACGTTTGCGGGGGGCATCACTGCGGGCCTGTTTACCGTCTGGTTGATGTTCTTCAACGGTTTTCAGCTGGGAGTCGTCGGGACCGCCTGCTTTCAGCACGATATGCTCTTCCGGTTGGCGACGTTTGTGGCCGCGCATGGTGCGCTGGAACTGCCCAGCATCTTCATCGCGGGCGGGGCAGGGTTGCGCATCGCTGTAGGTCTGCTGTTTCCGGGTTATCTGGGCCGTCGCGATGCCCTTGCGCTGGCTGGGCAGGAGGCGATCCGGCTGCTGGCGGGTACGGTGCCGTTGCTGATCGTCGCGGGATCGCTGGAAGGGTTTCTGTCGCCCTCGGGCGCGCCAACCGCGTTGAAGTTCGCCGTCTCTGGGGTGCTTACGGCGGGGATGATCCTTTGGCTGAGCGAGGGGTGGCGGGCGCGGCTGGTTATCGATGCCAACGCGGTTGAAGCGGAGCTTGCGGTGAGCGCTTAGGGCTGTTCTCGGATGGTTGTGATGGTACCGATAGGTCGCGCCTTCAGCGCTCTGGTCCTGTCGTGACCCGGAACCCGGGGCGTTGCCCCAGGCTGGGATAGGACGGGCCTTTAGCCCTAACGACAGAGACAAATACGGAGATTCTGGCTTTGCCAGAATGACGGCGGCGGTGGGTTTGGCTGGGTAGCAATGGGGAAATTCGGCTTAGATCAGCCCACGTGCCTTCACGTCGAGGTAGGAGTTGATCGCCCGGATGCCCACGTCTCCGGGGGTGCTTTCTACGACGAGGACGCCCTGACGGCGGAGGGTTGCAATGGTTTCTCTTCGGCGACCCAACATCTCGGCTGCGGCGGCGGAGGCATACATCTCGTCCGTCGATTTGACCTCGCGGTTCGCCAGCTCTTCGAGCTCCGGATGCTCCAGGAGGACGAGCAGGACCAGGTGGGTCCGCACCAGCTCTGCGGCGGCGGTGACGATCTCCGGCCTGCCGGCGCTGTCGGCGATCTCGGTAATCCAGATGATCAGGCCGCGGCGCCGCTGGAGCTGGCGGAGTCTGGACGCGGCTTGAAGGTGATTAGCCTCGGCAGCTTCGCCGCGCACCTGGGCGAGCTGGTCGATCATGGTGCGGAGATGGGCGGGACCGGAGCCGGGGAGAAGCTGCTGCTGAACGCGGCGTCCGTAGGTGAGCAGGCCGCACTTGTCGCCGGAGCCGCTGACGGCCTCGGCGAGCATGACGGCGGCGCTGGCAGCCTGGTCGAGTTGGGTCACCACCAGTTGCAGATTTTCGGCGGATTCGTACTCGGTTTCGTTTTGCAACCGGACGGCAACTCGCTGCAGGGTGAAGGCGGTGCGGGAGAGCCGTCCGGCGTCGAGAACCACCCACACCTGCTGGCTGCGCTCTGTGGTGAACTGGCGGGTGATGAGCTTGCCGCGGCGCGCGGTCGCGGTCCAGGAGAGGTTTCGGAGTTCATCGCCGCCGACGTAGTCGCGCATACTCTCGAACTCGCGACC
>JANXWZ010000203.1 GCA_025350865.1 Rhodanobacteraceae bacterium | reverse complement strand
GGCGAGCGCGATGCGGACCACCTTCGGAGGCTTGCCGGCTCCGGCCAGCCGCTCGCGGAAGGCGATGAAGTCGGGTTCGTGGCGGCCGGCGACGCTGGCCACGATGAAGAGCAGGTCGCGCACGCTGGAACGGCCTCCACGGATGGCGCGGCGGCCCTTGTGGTTGCCGCTGTCCTGGGCCAGCGGAGCCAGGCCGGCGAGCTTGGAGACGGCCTTGTTGGACAGCGTCCCGATCTCCGGCATCTCGGCCATGATGCGGGCTACGGTGCGGTCGGCGACGCCCTTGATGGTGCGGAAGGCGTGGTCCAGTTCGCGCCACAGCGGGTCGGTCGAGATGAACTCGGCGATGCTGTCGGCGAGGCTGCGCATCTGGCGCTGAAGCACGCCGAGCAGCTCGGAGAAGGAAGCCTGGACCCGGGTGTCGGTGATCAGGCGTTGCTGGTTTTTCTGCGCCGTGCGCAGGTCGGTGAGCTGGCGGAGACGGGTGACGAGGGCGCGCAGCTGCTGCTGGCCGGGCTGGCTCAGGGTGCGGGGCTGCGAGCCGTTGATCTCGGCGAACCAGGCGATCATCGCCGCGTCGATGGCGTCGGTCTTCTCCAGCCGGCCCATGCTCTGGGCGAACTGGCGGACGGCGCGGGGGTTGAGGATGGCGACCTGCAGACCGTGCTCGGAGAGCAGGGCGAAGGCCTGGCGTTCGTAGCCGCCGGTGGCTTCCATGGCGACCAGATCGACCTGCTGGGCGAGGCAGAACTCGGCGAGCTGAGCGATGCCGGCGGGGCTGTTGGCGAAGCGTTGCGGCGTGCCGGAACGGCCAAGCGAGGCGTCCAGCGAACGAGAAGAAACATCCACTCCACAAATGATGCGAGTCACGGTAACCTTCCTTGTACGTGCGACTGAGAATGAGTCTTGCGACTGTGCGGTCGTGCGTGACTGGGCTAATGGTCCCTGGACTGGCGAGCGGGGAGATATCCCCTCAGAATGAACGGGAGCACATACGCCCGCGGGGGAACCGATGCCTCGGTTCCCCCACTGCAACAGTCTCAAACAAAAACTGCCGATTGACTACAGATACAAGAATGACGGACTATTTTAGACGCCCCATGTCTCGCTGGTGACATGGGGTTTTCTCTGCTCCGAAGTAAGATACGAGTATGGGCGCTTCCGAAACTCTCTACGACGTTCTTGTGATTGGTGCCGGTCCAACCGGCCTTGCTTGCGCCATTGATGCTCAGCGCGCGGGCTTTTCGGTCGTGATTGTCGACAAGGGATGTCTGTGCAACTCGCTGTTTCACTACCCGGCCAATATGACGTTCTTCACGACGCCGGAGCTACTGGAGATTGGGAACATGCCGTTCTCCAGCCCGAACCAGAAGCCGACGCGTAATGAGGCTCTGGAGTATTACCGGAAGGTTGCGGACCACTATCAGCTGAACGTGCTGCAGTATCACACGGTTGATTCGGTGTCGGGAGCGGATGGCGATTTTGCGGTACATACCACGGATCGTTTTGGGCGCAAGCGGACGCTGCGGGCGCGGAAGCTGATCGTGTCGACTGGCTACTATGATTTGCCGAACTACCTTGGGATTCCGGGTGAAGAGTTGTCGAAGGTGCGGCACTATTACGACGAGGCGCATCCTTACTCGGGGCTGAAGGTGCTGGTGATCGGCGGCAAGAATTCAGCGGCGATTGCAGCGCTGGACCTGTGGCGGCATGGTGCGCATGTGACGCTGGTGCATCGCGGCGAGACGCTGCATCGGCACATCAAATACTGGATCAAGCCGGATATCGAGAACCGCATCCTGAAAGGCGAGGTAACGGCTTACCTGGGATCGACCGTGGAATCGATCCATGAGGATACCGTGACGGTTCTGACGCAGCAGGGGCGGGTGGAGCTGGATAACGACTTCGTGTTCGCGCTGACGGGGTACCACCCGGATTTTGGATTTATTGAGCGGCTGGGCGTGAAGCTGGATGAGGACAACGACAGGTGCCCGGTGTGCGATCCGGCGACGCATGAGTCGAATGTGGCGGGGATTTATCTGGCGGGCGTGATTGTGGCGGGCGAGCGGACGAACGAGATATTTATTGAGAACGGACGATTTCACGGGAAGCTGATCGCGGATTCGCTGCGGTCGAAGCTCTTCCGGTACAGCACCTAGTTCGTGCCCACTATCCTGCAAGGACATCGAACGTTACCGTTGTGCCGGTTTTCATCAGCATTGAACTCTTACTGCCGACTCCTGATCTCATTGAAGTTGCCGCCGCAGAAGCAATGCGGGTCATCGTGCTAGCTGAACTTGCAAGCTAGATTCTAAGCGTAATCTGTACTGAATTGTCCTATCGCAGATTCGAGATACCGGTTTCATGCCAGATCGCAGACGCCTCTCAGTTCCGGCATGCCAAAAATATTGAACAAATCTCTTGACAAGTCTTGCAAGCCAAGCGAACCTCAGAATCAAACAACTTTCATCAATATTAAATCGAGGATACACACTTGAGCAATGTCCTGCGTTTTCTTCCCACAGCAGCCATGTTTCTGATCGCTTCCGTACTTGTGACAAACCTACAAGCCCAAGCACCTGCGGCCACAGCGAACACTCCGACGCCCACCGCTGCTGGAACCTACGTACCAGGCGACTTTTTTTATACGGTTACGGGCGGGTTTGAACAGGTTGATCTCAGCTCACAGCCCTCTGGAACCGAGCCTTTTGCCCGCCTGTATGTGCAATCGGGAGTAATTCACCCTAACGGCAAATTAGGTACTCGGTGGCCGAGTCTCGGAACATCGATGTGGGGTGCGGTTAGATTACTAGGATCTCCAAACCAAACCGACACGAAGGGAATATTTTCTGTCTTTGCTGACCCTTCCGGCCAAATAACAAGTGACAAATTGTCGAGCGTCGGAACTGCAATCGACTTTTTCTTCGGGCCTTCGATCCGTATTAAAAGTTTCGGTGCGGACACCCAAAGGCCAAACTC
>JANXWZ010000174.1 GCA_025350865.1 Rhodanobacteraceae bacterium | reverse complement strand
GACGATTTCTACCATTATGCCGACGGCCAGTGGATTGCCCGCACCGAAATTCCGGCGGATCGCGCCTCGGTTGGCGTGTTTGCGCTGCTGGCTGACCGCAGCAACAAGCAGGTGGCGTCGATTGTTGAGGAAGCGGCGAAGTCCAAGGCTGCGGCGGGCTCGGACCAGCGTAAGATGGCGGATTTATACAGCTCCTATATGGATGAGGCGCAGATCGAGACGCGGGGTACTGCGCCGTTGAAGCCGATGCTGGCGAAGATCGCTGCAATCTCGACGCGGGGTGAGTTGGCGACGGCCCTGGGCGAGACGCTGCGACCGGATGTGGACGCGCTGAACAACACCAACTTCCATACGGCGAACCTGTTCGGGCTATGGGTTGCGCCGGGGTTCAACGACCCGAGCCACTATGCGCCGTACCTGATGCAGGGCGGGCTCGAGCTCCCGAACCGCGATTTCTATCTCGGCTCGAGCGATCGCATGAAGGGAATTCGCACGGCGTATCAGGCCCATGTCGCGACGATGCTTACACTCGCTGGGTTCGACAATGCGGACTCGCGTGCGGCGGCGATTGTCGGATTGGAACACTCGATCGCGGAGCGGCATATCTCGCTGGCCGACAGCGAGGATATTGAGAAGGCCAACAATACCTGGAAGATCGGCGAGTTTGCGCAGAAGGCTCCCGGGCTGGATTGGACGAGCTACTTTGTTGCGGCGGGACTGGATGCCCAACCCAGCTTTATCGTGTGGCAACCGACCGCGATTACGGCTGAGGCAACGCTCGTGGCGTCGGTGCCGGTGGAGATATGGAAGGACTACTTGGCGTACCACCTGATCGAGAACTTCGCCGGAGTGCTGCCCAAGGCGTTTGCCGACGAGCGGTTCAACTTCTTCGGCAAGACGCTGACCGGCACGACGCAGCAGAGGCCGCGCGACCAGAGAGCAATCGGTGTGGTGAACGGGATTCTGGGGGATGCCGTCGGCCAGATCTATGCGCAGAAGTACTTTCCGCCCGAGGCCAAGGCACAGGCCCAGGCGATGGTCGACAACCTGATGGCGGCGTTTCGGACGCGGCTCGAAAACGTAACGTGGATGGCGCCAGCGACAAAGAAAGAGGCTTTGGCCAAGCTTGGAACGCTCTACGTTGGCATGGGCTATGCCGATCACTGGCGGAGTTATGCGGGCCTTGAGATCAAGCCGAACGATATCTTTGGCAACATCCAGCGGGCCAGCCTGTTTGAGTTGCACTACGAAGAGTCGCGCATCGGCAAAGCTGTCGACCGCAAGGAATGGTGCATGGAACCGCAGACGGTAAACGCAGTCAATCTGCCGTTGAACAATGGACTGAACTTTCCTGCGGCGATCCTGCAGCCTCCGTTCTTCGATCCGCAGGCTCCGGCGGCAGCGAATTATGGGGCCATCGGGACCGTGATTGGGCACGAGATTTCGCACACATTCGATAGCGAGGGCGCGGCGTTCGATGCCAAGGGCCGCGTGCGCAACTGGTGGACGCCGGAGGATCTGGCGCACTTCAACGCCTCTACCGCCGCGCTGGCCGCGCAGTACGACCAGTACAAACCGTTCCCCGATCTCGCGCTGAATGGCAAGCAGACGCTGGGCGAGAACATCGCCGACGTGGCTGGGGTGACTGCCGCGTACGACGGCTTCCGGGCGTCGCTGAAAGGCAAGGAAGCGCCGGTTGTTGGCGGGTTTACGGGCGATCAGCAGTTCTTTATTGCCTTCGCGCAGAACTACGAGGGGAAGACTCGCGAGAATGCTTTGCGCCAGCAGGTTCTGACCGACCCGCATTCACCGGGGCAGTTCCGGGCGCTGACGGTTCGCAATATCGATGGCTGGTACTCGGCCTTCGACGTCAAGCCGGGGCAGAAGCTGTACTTGGCGCCGGCGGATCGGGTCAAACTTTGGTAAGACAAGGCGTTAGGCGGATCAGTATGGATCAGACGGATAAGAGCGGATAGTGCCCCCTTCCTTGTTTGTCTCATCCGTCGTGTCCCTTTTATCCGTTTTTATCCGCGTAACGCCTTGCTTTGGTAGTGCCCTGATACACTGGAACTTGCGTTGATGCAGTCCCGCGCAGCCACCTCTTTAGCAGCCTGAAGGAAGACCCAACACAGTGGATCAGCAGACCAAGCAAGCTCTCAAGCACGACCAGTTCATCGACACAACCACGCATGGTATTGAGTGGGCCGGCGATCATCGCAAGTCCGTGATTCGCACGGCGCTGATCGCGTTGGCGGTCGTGGTCGTTGCGATCGGCATCACCGTTTACGTCAATCACGAGTCGGACGCGGCGGCAGTTGCGTTCGGTTCGGCGATGTCAACGTATCAGGCTCCGTTGGTGACGGCGGGTCAGCCGCCTTCGCCCGGCGTGAAGACTTACAACTCGGCCGAAGAGCGCGCCAAGGCTGCGAATGGGCAGTTTCTGGCTGTCGCCAGCAAGTATGGCTGGACGACCGAAGGCAAGAACGCCCGCTATCTGGCCGGACTGACCTATCTTGAAGACGGCCAGACCCAGACCGCCGAGTCGACGCTGAAGCAGGTTGCCGATGGCTGGAACAAGGAACTGAGCTCGCTGGCGAAGGAAGCTCTTGCCGACCTGTACCACCAGACGGGCCGCGATTCGCTGGCAATCGAGATTTATAACCAGCTGACGGACCACCCGACCGACGCTGTTCCGGCTGGGCTGGCACAGATTCAGCTTGCGGAGCTGTACGCAGCGCAGGGCAAGACCGATCAGGCCAACAAGATCTACGCGCAGTTGAAGGACAAGGACAAGAACGCCAAGGGAACTCCTGGTCCGGCGGGTGCGCTCGCAGCGCAGAAGCTGAATCCGGCTAGTGCGGCTGGCGGGCCGGGACTCTAGTTTCAAGCTTCCTAAGGAGTCCCCCGCGTAAGTCCATTCGAATGAATCGAAGGAAAGCCCCCAGGCATTGCTTGGGGGCTTTTCTGCGGATTGATGGCTGTTGCGAGTTTAGGGCGCTAGAAGCCGTGTTCTTCGTCGTGCGGGTTCACTGCTACGGCTTTATCGCTGACGGGTTGAAGGTCGTCCCCGTCGCGGCGGAGGGCGGCGACTGTTTTCCACGCGTCGGTCTTTTTTGGTTCGGCGACCCAGCGGGGGAGAGGCATCTTCATGTAGTCGGAGAGGGCGTGGGCGTGGGGCTCGTAGAGCAGGCGGATGGCCGTGAGGCGTGCCATGCTGTCGGGGTCGCCGCATAGTCGCAGGTGCAGGCCGCTGAGGTTTTCGCAGAGATCGGAGAAGGCGGTGGAGGGCAGGCGGTCCAGCCCGATGGCTTCCTTTTGCCGGGCGGATTTTTCGACATGAAAGACGTGGCCCAGGTCGATGAGGGCGTGGCGCGCCATGGCAAAGGTCAACTGGGCCTGGCGGGCGGCGGGGCCGTCGACGGTGGTGATGAGCAGGGCACAGGTGTCGAGGACGGCGACGAGTGCGGAGAGCCAGCTTTGGTTGTCGTGCTGGGAGCGGTAGTAGCAGAGCAACGGGTAGGAGATGTGGGACTCGAGGATTTCGGCGGACCAGCGTTCCCACTCGGCCAGCAGCGAGATCAGTTCGGGTTCGCCGCCCTCGTAGGCGTGGCGGCGCAGAAGTTCGGTGGCGGTAGGGGGTGAGCCGGCGCGGCCGTCCAGCATGGCGACCGAGACCTCGCGGTGCGAGAAGGCCGTGTAGATGACCGGGACGTAGCCGATGACGAGGGCGACGAATCCGAGTCCGGTTCCGGATTCAAGGATGACCAGCGTGCGGACCAGATGGCTGGTCGGCGTGACGTCGCCGAGACCGAGCGTGAAGAGCGTTGTTCCGCTGACGTAGATATCTGTGGTCAGGTCCGAGAGGAGGCCGGTGTGGTGGTTAAGGGCGTCAGCAAAGGGCGAACCCATGGATAAATATAAGAAAGCAAAGCCTGTTATGAGCAACGAAGCCCAAAGGGCGAGCAGTAGTAGAAGCGAGATGGGACCGTAAACGCTGTAGAACTGCTCGCGGACTTTGCGGTTGGCGATCCGGTCGGCAAGCCAGCACCAGGGGGTCCATGTCGCGATGTAGAAGAGGCGCGTGATGCGGAAGCGTCCGGAAGGACGGCGCGGCAGGATGATGGTCTGGAAGGCATCCAGCGCCACGCCGAATGTGATGAACAAACCCAGTAAGACAGCGACGACTCGCATTCTGAGAACCCCTTAAAACGTGCACCATGCGACCTGAATGGGATGAGCAATTGGATACAGACAATTCATTTTTTGGAGTTAGTGGCATCCATTTACGGAATATTTTCTTGACGTGGCAAACCTTATACGGTTCGATACAATCTAAATCAGCGTTACCCCAGCCTAGAACTATCAACCGGCCGACCCTCCCCCCCTGAGGCCAACATCATGCATATTCTGGTCGTAGACGACGAACCCCTAGTAGCTCAGACGTTGACGCTGATCTTCCAACGGCACGGCTTCGACGCGGCCACGGCTTACGATGCCGACCAGGCATTGTTGGCGGTCCGCGTGACTCGCCCCGATCTGGTACTGTGCGACATCGACATGCCGGGCCGCGACGGCATCTCTCTGATGATAGACCTGACGCGAGAGATTCCGGATTGCCCGATCCTGGTGCTGACGGGGTTCTACTCCAGCCTGAACCGGGTGCGGGAATTCGCCGCTACGCTTAGCCAGAAGGTGAGCGTGGTCACCAAGCCGTGCCAGCCGATGGAGCTGCTGCGCCACGCCGGGGAACTGATGCGGGTGGCCTGAGTGCGGCTGCGACGGATTTCGGCGCTGGGATAAACTCAACGGCAGTGTCTTCCGGCGATCCCATTCCGAGCTTTCTGAGTCTGCACGCGCGCGGCAAGGCTCGCAAGGGTGTCCGAACCGGGCAGGGTGCGGAGCTTCCGCAACTGAGTTTCGACCTGGCTCCCCCGAGCGTGCCGGCGGCCGTTGCGGTGGAAAAGACGCCTGTGCGGGAGGCGGTCATCTACACCGTTCGCCAACTGATCGCAGAGGTTCGCGGTCTTGTTGAAGGCGCGTACGCGAGGCTGGTGAGCGTGGAGGGTGAGATTTCCAATTGCCGTCCGGCGGCCTCCGGACATGTTTATTTCACACTGAAGGATGGCGACGCCCAGCTGCCGGTGGTGATATTCCGTCGGCAGGCTGTGCTGCTTGGTTTCAAGCCGAAGGACGGAATGGCGGTGGAGGCTCGGGGTCGGATTTCGGTCTACGAGTCGCGCGGGCAGCTGCAGCTGATTGCGGAAACGCTGCGGCCAAGGGGCGAAGGAGCGCTGCAGCTTGCGTTCGAGCAGCTCAAGCGGCGGCTGAAGGCTGAGGGGCTCTTCGATCGGCCGAAGAAGGCGTTGCCGCAGTTTCCGCAGTGCGTCGGCATTGTGACTTCAGCGACGGGAGCGGCGTTGCAGGACATCATCCACGTCGTGCGTCGGCGGCATGCGCGGCTGAACCTGCTGGTGTATCCGGCGGTGGTGCAGGGGCCGCAGTGCCCGGGGTCGGTGGCGGCGGGGATTCGCTGGTTCAACCGGAATCCGGAGCGGGTGGACCTGATTCTGATCGCGCGTGGCGGCGGATCGCTGGAGGATCTGGCTGGCTTCAACGACGAGACGCTGGCGCGGGTGATTGCGGGGTCGGCGTTGCCGGTTGTGTCGGCGATCGGGCATGAGATTGACAACACCATTGCGGATTTTGTATCAGATTTGCGGGCTCCCACCCCATCGGCTGCGGCAGAGCTGATAACGGCGGCGCAGCACAGGATTGAGGAGCGGGTGCTGGCGCTGGAGCGACGGGTGTTGCGGGCGGGCGAGTTCCACACACTGCGGGCGCGGCAGAGGTTGCAACGGCTCTCGGCCGAGCAGGTGCTGGCGCGGGTGAGGGATGGGATCGGGCGGCGCGAGCAGCGGGTGGACGAGTTGCAGTTTCGGTTGGGAGCTGCAGTTGACCGACGGATTCGCAACCGGGCGAACCGCCTTGCCGCGCTGGAAGCGAAGTTGCGGCGGCACGATCCCACGTTGCGGGTGGCGCTGGCGAACCGGCGGCTGGCGAATGCGGATGCCCGGCTGAAGCGGTTGGCGGGTGAGCTGAATCGTGGGCGGCAGTCGCGGCTGGAGCGGGCCGGTGCGCGGCTGGAGGCGCTGTCTCCGCTGGCGGTGCTGAATCGGGGGTATGCGATCCTGTATCTTGAACAAGGAACGGAAGTTCCGAGGATCTTGCGAGATGCCGCAGATGCCTCCCCGGAGCAGACGGTCCGTGCGCGGCTGGCTCGCGGAAGTGTTCGCGCGGTAATTACGGAAACGGATACGGAGACCCAGGCGAGATGAAGAAGCTCTTCGGCACGGACGGCATACGCGCCGTCGCGGGCCAACCCCCGCTCGACGCAGCGACGATTTACGCGATTGGACTGGCATTGTCGCACACGCTGAAGGCCGTGCAGCCAGTTCCGCGGGTGTTGATTGGAATGGATACGCGCGAGTCATCGGACTGGATTGCAGGGACGCTGACGGCGGGGCTGCATGCCGGGGGCGGGTCGGTGGAGAACGCGGGCGTGATTACCACGCCAGCGGTGGCACACCTGACGCATGCGCACGGATTTGCTGCGGGGATTGTGATTTCGGCGTCGCACAACCCGTGGGAGGACAACGGGATCAAGCTGTTTGGGTCGGACGGCTTCAAGCTGGCCGATTCGATGGAATTGCAGATTGAGGATGAGATCTTTCGGCAACTGGCGAGCAATACCGCTGCGCCGGTGGCACTGACGGCTCCAGCCGTGAACGAGGGGGATCGCGCCGAGTACATCCGTTTCCTGCTGGCGGCGGTTCCGGGGCTGTCGCTCGATAACCACCGCATAGTGATCGACTGCGCGAACGGTGCGGCGAGTTCGGTCGCGCCGCAGCTATTTGCGGACCTGGGCGGGCAGGTGATCGTGACGCACGCAAGCCCGAATGGGCGGAATATCAACCTGGTCTGCGGAGCCTTGCACGCGGATGTCGTGGCTGCGGAAGTAGTCAAACACAAGGCTTCGATCGGGATTACGTTTGATGGCGATGCGGACCGCGCGCTGTTTGCGGATGAGACCGGCAAGGTCGTCAACGGGGATGCAGTGCTGCTGCTCGCGGGCCGCGATCTGAAGGCGCGGGGGCTGCTGGCAAACGATACGGTGGTCGCTACGACCATGTCGAACATGGGACTGGAAGCGGCGCTGGGACGGTCGGGGATCAAGATGCTGCGCGCCCCGGTGGGCGACAAATATGTACTGGAGCAGATGCTGGCGACCGGGGCGACGCTAGGCGGGGAACAGTCGGGGCACATCATTTTCTCGGGACGGTCGACGACCGGGGATGGGTTGCTAACGGCGCTGCTGGTGCTGGATATCATTCACCGTTCGGGCAAATCGCTGGCGGAGTTGACGGCTGATCTGAAGACGTTTCCGCAGGTGATTCTGAATGTGAAGGTGCGGGAGAAGCGCCCGCTGGGCTCGATTCCGGCGGTGGTGACGGCGATTGCGACGGCGGATGCGGCTCTGGCGGGGACGGGGCGGGTGGTGATTCGATACTCGGGCACGGAGGCGCTGGCGCGGGTGATGATCGAGGCCGAGGATCACGGGCAGATGACGCTGCATGCTGAGGCGATTGCGGGGGCGATTCGGGCGGAGCTGGGGGCTTAAGGTGGCTCGATCTTCATTTACATTTGCCTAATGAACCCAATAGAAATATTCATGAGGTTACTGAACCATGGCTGACTTAATTACGCAGAATTTACAGGCCTCAATACAAGCAGACGTGGCGTTCCGTGTAGCGGCTGCCAAACAGTGGTGCAGTGAAGAATTGGAGATTGACGACGCAGCGGAGGTTAGCAAAAGTAGGGATGGAGCATGGGTTCGCGCATGGGTATGGGTTACCAATCAGGAAGCTGGGCTTGCTGAAGATGTAGCAATGTAGTGAGAAAACGTATGATGGCGGACGAGTCCAAAGTCGGTACACCATGGGAAGACGATGATCTCGATGTGATCGTCACAGATTACTTCGACATGCTTGCGGCAGATCTTAGCGGTGCGGCATACGTAAAGTCTCACCATTGCGTAGAAGTGATGCGGAGAACAGGGCGGACCCATCGTTCGGTAGAGTTTAAGCACCAAAACATCTCTGCGGTCATGGATGAAATCGGCCTACCCTGGATCCCTGGTTACATTCCAAAAAGAAACTATCAGAACGCGATTTTCTGCGCGATTGATCGGTATTTATCACTGAATTCATCGATATTATTGCTGGCGCCGTCAACTCCGTTAGCTGTTCCGGAACCTTCTGCGACATTCGTCCCGGCACCACTTCGTTCGATGAAACAGAAGGATATCCCAAAGGATCTCCAGAGGCTTGTCCGGAAGTTTGACCCCGTTGAACGAGACCATCGCAATAGGGCTCTGGGTACTGCGGGTGAGAGTTTTGTTTTCGATCTTGAAAAGCGTCGCCTCACTATGGCCAATCGCTCCGATTTAGCCCGTAAAGTGCGGTGGGTTGCCAACGAAGATGGAGACGGCGCTGGTTACGATATATTTTCATTCGCTCCCAAAGGATGCGAGCGCCTTATTGAAGTTAAGACCACGAATGGTGCGGCCCGCACGCCCTTCTTTCTCAGTCGTAATGAGTGTGAGCTAGCGAACGAACGTCAAGAGGATTGGCTGATTTACAGGGTCCATCTGTTTGCGAAGAATCCGAGAATTTTCACTATTTCCCCACCGCTTGATAGTGTCTTGAACCTTCGGCCTGAGACCTATAGAGCATCATTTTAAGTCTCAGCTCAGGTACCGGAGAGACTAAAGGAGCAGCTCATAATGTTTGACCAGAATTCGTTTCGGGAGTTTGCGATGCGCTATACGGCGGCCTGGTGCAGTCAGGATGCGGCCAGCGTTGCGTCGTTTTTTGGGCCGGACGGATCGCTCGCCATCAATGATGGCGCGGCTTCAGCGGGGCGGGTCGAGATCACTGCGGCGGCGCAGAATTTTATGACTGCGCTTCCCGATCTGCGGGTGGTGATGGACGATCTGGCGATTGAGGATGGCAGCCAGGCAAAGTACCACTGGACGTTGACTGGGACGAACAGCGGTCCGGGTGGGACCGGGAATAGCGTTCGGATCAGTGGGTTTGAGGAGTGGGAGATTGGGGCGGATGGGCGGATTGCACGGTCGCTGGGGCACTTCGACGCGGCGGAGTATGCGCGGCAGCTTCATGGTGGGGCGTAGGCCGGACCTGCCGTCCTTGGGTACTCGATCCTAACCAATAACACGCTTGTAGAAGCCGCGCACCCCAAGCCTCGTCAGCAGTACAAGGAAGATGCACAGCATCGTCAGGATAAGCCACTCCGGCATGTGGGGGCTGTTTGTGACCCCGGCGCGGAGGCCTTCGCTCATGTACACAATCGGGTTCACCAGCACGGCGTATTGCAGGATCGGCAGCGGCTTGAGCGCGGCCCAGGGGTAGTAGACACAGCCGAGAAAGGTGATCGGCATGACGACCACGCCGAAGATCAGGCCGATCTGCTGGGGCTTGACTGCGGTGCCGATAGTGAGGCCGAGGGCGCCGGAGGTGAGGCTGGCAAGGATCAGGACTGCGGCGAGGAAGAACCAGTTGCCGACGTGGGCCTGTACCGGCGTCGACGGGATGTAGTAGGCGAGCGGGAAGACGATGCCGGCTGCGACCACGCTCTGGATCGAAGAGAAGACGATCTTTTCGATAGCGACGGCCCAGACGGGCAGCGGACACATCACGCGGTCGTCGATCTCGCGGGTGATGCCGAACTCCTGCGAGAGCGGCAGCGCGACGGCGGCAATGCCGGAGAACATGATGGCGACGGCCATCAGGCCGGGAAGGAGGACGGTGGAGAAGCCGCCGCCAGCCATGGCGGCGGTGGGGTTCATGGCGGCGCCGCCCTGCATGTGCGGCATGAT
>JANXWZ010000163.1 GCA_025350865.1 Rhodanobacteraceae bacterium | reverse complement strand
GCCGACTCCGCTACGGCCATACGGGTGCGCGACGTAGGCGGTGGCGAGCATTTGCTCCACCATGCGTCCGATCGGCGCCGAGTCAATCCTCATGCGGCGTTCTTCCTGAACAACGTCCCGCTCCTTGTAGAATTCCCGCTCCACAGGCTCTCCGATGCGGCCGCTTTCGAGGTACGCCCAAAGCTCCAGTCGGTTGGAGGGCATGCTCCAAAAGTACTGGGTCGAATCTTCGCTGGTCGAGGCATTCATTCCCTCCGCACCGTTCTCCTCCACGATCTGCGGGAACTGGTTGGGCACGACAAACTTCTGTGCCGCTTCCTGCGCGTCCTCGAAGCTCTTCTTCAATTTCGCAAGCTTGCCCGCATCCTGCCCGACGCGTTTGCGGTCCTCCGCCGCGTAAGCAGCATAGGTGGATTCCACTTTGGCGAGCGCGAGTTTCTCCGCAGGCCAGTTAGTCGTGCCAATCTCGTGCGTCCCCTTGAAGGCCATGTGTTCGAACATGTGCGCCAAGCCGCTCTGGCCGCCGGGATCGTTCGCCGAGCCGGCGTTGACTATCGTGTGATAGCTGAAAACCGGGGCTTCCGGCCGCTCACACACGATGAGCGTCAAGCCGTTGGGGAGCACCTTGACCGTCGTGCGCTTCTCAAAGCTCGCCATATCCTGCGCGCTTGCGATGGAAACGCACAGAACTGCTGACGATGTGACTGCACCAAACCACTTCAAGCCGTTGAACAATCTACAACCTCCACGCCACGCAAACAACATCATATCTTCATATCTGCCGGACATGCCCTAGACTCTATTTGGGCCAGAAAGTTGTCTAGCGATCGCCGTGGAACCAGTCCACCGCAGCCGCGCCCATGCCGACCAGACCGTAGGCAAACCGCTTCACGCCGCCATCGCCTACCGCACTGACCGCGTCGATGACGTTATGCTGAAACATCTGCCGCGTCCATTGATTGCGCGCCGAGCCGGGGCCGTGCCGAAAGCTGTTGGACGCTGCCCTGGCCCAATTGCCGGCTTCGGCTGCCGCAATAAGCGTCGGATATCCGTTGATGAGGGCGAGAGGCCCGAGGTTGTAGGCCATGTCCAACAACGCCAACTTGACGCTGTCGGGGAATCCGTCGTAGCCGGTAAGCTTTGCGCGCAATTCGCCCTCAAAGCCAAGCACAACCGTCCGCAACAGCGCGTCAATCTCCTGCTTTTCCAGTTCCAGTGCGCCCTGGCCACGGTAGAAGACGGCAGGCCGCCCCATCGGCATGGCGTGGACACGGTCAAATTCGGCTGTGATTTCGAGTTCTGTCGCGGGCCGCGAACCGGCGACAAACGGCAGCTTGCAAGCCGCAGGAGCATCCGCGAGCAACAGGCCGACTCCTACCGTCACGTTTCCGCGTGTGTCCAGGTACATCCAGGGAATTGATCCCTCAAACCATTCCAACTTCGCCAGCGATTCATCGAGGTACGTCGCCATCCACAACTCCACGGGGGTACTGCTTCAACTGTAATTGCAACGCCGCGTATAGGTTGATGTCCGAGGCGCAGAAGTCTGATCGTTCGGTCTAAATTCATTTTCTTGACTTACTGAATGGTCATTCAGTAAGCTGCAGAGGGATGGGAGGCATTCCTTGCCAACGCACCGCCAGATTGCCAAAGTCGCCGTATTAGGCGCGGGAACCATGGGTTCGCGGATCGCCGCGCACATTGCAAATGCAGGGGTTCCGGTTGTTTTACTGGATATCATCCCACCGGGAACGGCTGCCGATGCGCCTGTTGCAGTCCGCAATAAGTTCGTCCTGGGCGCCCTCGACGGGCTGAAGAAGGCGAAACCGGACGCGTTTTACACACCCGATGCGGCTCGCCTGATTACGCTGGGGAACTTTGACGACGATCTCGCGCTGGTGGCCGGTTGCGACTGGATTATTGAAGTCGTGGCTGAGAATCTTGACATCAAGCGCGCCCTGTTGCAGCGTGTGCTGCAACATCGGAAGCCGGGAACGATCACTACAACCAATACCTCCGGCCTGCCGATCGCTGATATCGCCGAAGGGCTGAGCGACGAGTTGCACAAGCACTGGTTCGGGACGCACTTTTTCAATCCACCGCGTTATATGCGGTTGGTGGAAATCATCGCCACACCCGACTCTGACCCAGACGATATCGCTTTGGTCGCCGACTTCTGCGACAAGAGGCTGGGCAAGTGTATCGTTCACTCCGGCGATACGCCAAACTTCATCGCCAACCGTATCGGCACCTTCACCATGGGCAATGCGATCCGCCTGATGATGGAGCAGAAGCTGACCATCGAAGAGGTAGACGCGCTGACTGGAACTCCGCTCGGCTTTCCTCGCACCGGGACGTTCCGGCTTGGCGACTTGGTTGGTGTGGACATTTTGGCGCATGTCGCAACTAACTTTGCGACCCAGGCCGAGCGGACCCATGACGAACGGCCTGACGTGGTGATGCCACCGTTTGTCGCGAAGATGCTGGAGAACAAGTGGCTCGGCGACAAGGTTGGGCAGGGTTTCTACAAGAAGGCCGGCAAGGATGAGCAGGGTCGCGACCTGCGCCACGTGCTGGACTGGCAGAGCCTCGGTTACCTGCCAAGCACGCGCCCCAAGCTGCAGGCGCTGGAGATGGCGAAGGCGGTGGAGCAGACCGGGACGCGGGTTCGCCAGTTCCTCGAAGCCAGCGGCAGCGGCGACAAAGCGGCAACTTTCTACTGGCCGTTTCTGACCGAGCTTTTCACCTACGCCGCAAACCGCATTTCAGCGGACACGTCGCAACCCGCAGCGGATGTTGTTGCGATTGATCAGGCGATGAAGACCGGCTTCAATTGGGAGCTTGGCCCGTTCGAGATGATGGATGCGGCTGGTCCGAGTGTGGTCACAGCGAAGATGAAGGCAGCTGGTGCGCCAATAAGCGCAAACGTAGAACGGCTGCTCGCAGGCGGCGACACATGGTACAAGGACGATCCCACGACCCCTTCCGGACAAGCGTATTTCGACCCGTTCGAAGGCGTCTACAAACCGGTCCTGGTTGCTGCCGGAGTTTCCTCGCTGGCCACGGTGAAGAAGTCGCACGGCGTGGTCAAGAAGAACCCTGGAGCCTCACTGGTCGACCTTGGCAATGGGGTGGCAGCGATTGAACTGCACTCCAAGATGAATGCCCTGGGCGGCGACATCGTCTCCTTCATCACGCAAACGCTGAAGGCGGGCTCCGAGGCGGTCAGAAACTTTGAGGCGTTCGTTATCACCGGCGATTCCAATAACTTCTCGGTCGGCGCGAACCTGATGCAGCTTCTGCTCAGCGTCCAGGAAGAGGAGTGGGACGAGATTGAGCTGGCCGTGAGGCAGTTCCAGAACATGACGCAGTCGATCAAGTTCTGTCCGCGTCCGGTCGTTGTCGCGCCCTACGGGATGTGTCTCGGCGGCGGCGTTGAGATATCGCTGCACGCCGCGGCGCGCAATCCACATGCCGAAACGTACATGGGGCTGGTCGAGGCTGGCGTCGGCCTGATCCCCGGCGGCGGCGGCTGCAAAGAGATGCTCCTTCGGACAGTCGAAGCTGGAACCAGCATCCGTCCCGATGCGCGAGGTGAGGGCGTTGAAATCTTCGAGGCGCTGAAGAAGAATTTCGAGTCCATTGCCAAGGCCACCGTTTCGACCAGCGCGGAAAAGGCAAGGGAACTCGGCTTCCTGCGCGCTTCAGACCACATCACGATGAACCGCGACCGTCTGCTGACGGACGCCGCAGATCGTGCGCGCGCCATTGCCGACGCAGGCTACACAGCGCCAATCGCTCGCACTGACATTCCGGCTCCGGGTGAATCGGCGCTGGCAACCTTGAAGCTGGCGATCTACACCATGCGCGAAGGCCAGTACATTTCGGACCATGATGCAAAGGTAGCCACGCATGCCGCGAGCATCTTATGCGGAGGCAAGGTAACGCCGGGAACGCTGCTGACTGAGCAGTATTTGCTGGACCTGGAGCGACAGGCGTTCCTCTCGCTATGCGGCGAGAAGAAGACCCAGGAGCGGATTGCTTTCACGCTAAAGACCGGAAAGCCGTTGAGGAATTAGGAAAATGAATGAAGTCGTAATCGTTTCCGCCGTCCGTACCGCAGTCGGTAAAGCCCCGCGCGGCACCCTGCGCACCACACGCCCCGACGATCTTGCTGCTATCGCCATCAGTGGGGCTTTGGACCGCATCCCCCAACTCGACAAAGCTGAGATCGACGACGTCATCCTCGGCTGCTCCTTTCCTGAGGCCGAGCAGGGGATGAACGTGGCGAAGTTAGCCGCATTTCGCGCCGGGCTGCCCATTACTACCTCCGGCATGACGATCAACCGCTACTGTGCCTCCGGTCTGCAGTCCATCGCGTTGGCGGCGGATCGTATTCGTGGTGGAGGTGCCGATGTGATCGTCGCGGGTGGCACGGAGAGCATGTCGTATGTGCCGTTTGGTGGCAACAAAATCTCAGTCAACCCCTGGCTGGTTGAGAACTACCCCGGCAGCTATATGTCGATGGGCTTGACCGCGGAGCGGGTATCGACACATTACGGCATAAGCCGTGAGCAGCAGGACCAGTTCAGCTACGAATCGCACCAGAAGGCACTTGCCGCTATCGCCGCCGGAAACTTCGCGGACGAGATTGTTCCGGTTGAAGTCGCCTCCAACGTTCCCGGCCCCAAATCCAAAGTGGTCGCGACGACCAAGACCTTCAACCAGGACGAAGGCCCTCGCGCCGACACCTCGCTCGAAGCGCTCGCCAAATTGAAGCCGGTCTTCCACGCCAAGGGATCCGTGACGGCAGGGAACTCGTCTCAGACATCGGATGGAGCCGCCGCCGCAGTCGTCATGTCTGCCTCGCGAGCCGCCGCGCTCGGGATTACGCCGATGGCGCGGTTCGTAGCCTTCGCCTACGCCGGCTGCGACCCGGAGGAGATGGGCATCGGCCCGGTCTA
>JANXWZ010000159.1 GCA_025350865.1 Rhodanobacteraceae bacterium | reverse complement strand
CGAACGGAACGTGTTCTTCGGGTTGTGCTTCGACAAAACCTTCGTAATCGCAGCAGTCAGCGTCGTCTTGCCGTGATCGATGTGACCGATCGTGCCAATGTTTACGTGCGGTTTAGACCGGTCGAATTTTTCCTTACCCATCGTATTTCTCCTCTGTACCTAACTGTTTTGAACTGTCTTCAACTAACCTGCACTTTTACTTATCTTTGCCCGTCTGCTTGGCGATAATCTCTTCCGAGACCGACCGGGGCGCTTCCTCGTACTGCTTGAACTGCATCGAGTAATTCGCGCGTCCCTGGGTGGCGCCACGCATGTGAGTTGCGTAACCAAACATCGTCGACAGCGGAACCGAAGCGCGAATCGCCTGCGTGTTTCCAACCATCTCCATGCCTTCAATGCGGCCGCGGCGGGAGTTCAGATCACCGATGATCGTTCCCATGTAGTCTTCGGGAACCGTCACTTCGACCGACATGACAGGTTCAAGCAGGACCGGTTTCGCCTTGCGGGCGGCTTCCTTGAACGCCATCGATCCGGCGATCTTGAAGGCCATTTCGTTCGAGTCGACATCGTGGTAGCTACCGTCGTAGAGCGAGACCTTGATGTCAACCATCTCGTAGCCGGCAAGGATTCCGCCCTGCATGGCTTCCTGAATGCCCTGGTCGATTGGCTTGATGTACTCCTTCGGCACCGTACCGCCCTTGGTGTCGTTGGTGAACTCGTAGCCCTTGCCCGGCTCGTTCGGCGAAATGCGAATCTTGGCGTGGCCGTAGTTGCCCGAACCGCCAGTTTGACGGATGTACTTGCCTTCTGCATCGGCGTTTGCGCGGATCGTCTCGCGATAGTTCACCTGCGGCTTGCCGACATTGGC
Organism: Rhodanobacteraceae bacterium; assembly: GCA_025350865.1. Lineage (GTDB taxonomy): Bacteria > Acidobacteriota > Terriglobia > Terriglobales > Acidobacteriaceae > Edaphobacter. Next base: position 10,214 of record JANXWZ010000159.1, on the reverse strand, counting down.
CTCAACCTTGTACTCGCGCATCATGCGATCCACGATGATTTCAAGGTGAAGCTCGCCCATACCAGCAATAATCGTCTGGCCCGAATCGATGTCGGTTCGGACGTTGAAGGTGGGATCTTCCTGCGCCAGCTTGGCGAGGGCCATACCCATCTTCTCCTGGTCGGCCTTGGTCTTCGGCTCCACCGCAACCTCGATAACAGGCTTTGGAAAGTCGATGGACTCAAGCACAACGGGGTGCTTATCCGTGCAAATCGTGTCGCCGGTGATCAGGTTCTTCAACCCGACCGCAGCGCAGATATCGCCCGCCAGAACTTCCGTGATCTCTTCACGCTTGTTCGCGTGCATCTTCAGCAGACGGCCGATGCGCTCCGTCTTGCCAGTGCGCGGATTCAGAACCGAATCGCCGGTCTTCAACACGCCCGAGTAGACGCGGATGAAGATCAACTGGCCAACAAACGGGTCGGTCATGATCTTGAAGCCGAGCGCGGAAAGCGGCTCGCTGTCGTCTGGCTTGCGGATGATCTCGCGCTCCATATTGTCGGGGTCGTGGCCGATCATCGGAGGGATATCCAGCGGGCTCGGCAGGTAGTCGACCACTGCGTCGAGCAGCGTCTGCACGCCTTTGTTCTTGAACGACGAACCGCAGAGCACCGGGAAGATGTTCATAGCGATAGTCGCCTTGCGGATACCCTTTTTCAACTGCTCCTCAGTGGGATCTTCACCCTCAAGGAACATGTGCATAATATCGTCGTCAGAGTCCGCGACCGCTTCGATCAGAACTGCGCGAGCAGCCTTGGCCGTATCGAGCAGAGCTGCCGGGATCTCTTCGAGCGAGTACTCGGCGCCCATGGTCTCGTCGTGCCACAAGATTGCCTTCATAGTGACGAGGTCAATGACGCCCAGAAACTTGGCTTCTGCGCCGATCTGAATGTTGATCGGAATCGCACGCGCGCCAAGACGGTCAACAATCGTCGAAGTCGCATAGACTGCGTCCGCGCCGGCCTTGTCCATCTTGTTGATGAAGCAAATACGGGGAACCTTATACTTGTCAGCCTGGCGCCACACCGTTTCCGATTGAGGCTGCACACCGGCAACAGCGTCGAAGCAAGCGACTGCGCCGTCGAGCACGCGAAGCGAGCGCTCCACCTCCGCGGTAAAGTCCACGTGGCCGGGGGTATCGATGATGTTGATGCGGATGTTCTTCCAGGTACAGGTCGTTGCGGCCGACGTAATCGTGATGCCGCGCTCCTGCTCCTGCTCCATCCAGTCCATCGTCGCAGTGCCCTCATGCACCTCTCCGATACGGTGCGTGATGCCCGTATAGAAAAGGATGCGCTCGGTCGTCGTCGTCTTACCGGCGTCGATGTGCGCCATGATCCCGATATTCCGGCAACGATTCAGAGGTATAGTGCGTGCCACGGTAGTATCTCTTCTCTGCAGGAAACCCTGCGGTATAAATCCGTTAAACAATTGCTGCTAAGTATTCAGCTTTACCAGCGATAGTGAGCGAATGCCTTGTTGGCCTCAGCCATGCGATGAACATCTTCCTTCTTCTTCATCGCGGCGCCACGGCCATTTGCTGCATCGAGCAATTCGGCAGTCAACTTATCAACCATTCCCTTTTCGCCACGAGCCCGGCCGTAAGTCACAAGCCAGCGGATCGCGAGCGACGTGCGGCGCTCAGGCAGAACTTCGATCGGCACCTGGTAGTTCGCACCGCCCACACGCCGGCTCTTTACTTCGAGCAACGGCTTGCAGTTCTCAATTGCCTTCTTGAAAAGCTTGAGAGCCTCATCGCCACCCTTCTGCTCCAGGTTGGTCATGGCGGTGTAGAAGATGCCCTGCGCGGTCGACTTCTTGCCGCCCCACATCATCGAGTTCACAAACTTCGTTACGAGGGTGGACTGATACACGGGATCCGGTGCAACTTCCCGCTTCGCGATATAACCTTTTCTCGGCATTGCTCTTCTCTCTTCTTCCCTTGGCGCGGTGACTTCTCACGTGCCAAGCCTGTTGTTCTTGCTTTTAACTTGCAACTAGCAACCGACCACTAGCAACTGCCTTATTTCGCTGCAGCCTTCGGACGCTTCGCGCCGTACTTGGAGCGGCTCTGCATGCGCTTGGCAACGCCTACCGAGTCCAGCGTTCCACGCACAACGTGGTAACGCACACCCGGCAGATCCTTCACACGACCGCCGCGGATGAGCACAATCGAGTGCTCCTGCAGGTTGTGGCCGATGCCCGGGATGTAGGTGGTGACTTCGATGCCGTTGGTCAGGCGAACGCGAGCCACTTTACGCAGCGCGGAGTTCGGCTTCTTGGGCGTCTGGGTGTAAACGCGGGTGCAAACGCCACGGCGCTGAGGCGAACCCTGGAGCGCGGGGCTGGCGGTCTTGTAGCGGGTCGGCGTGCGGCCCTGCTTGACGAGCTGGTGAAAAGTAGGCACTAAAACTCCTTAAACCTTGTCATCCTTCCGCGCAGCGGGAGGATCTGCTTCTTGCTTCTAAACTTGTCACGAACAGCGAAAGTCCGCTCTCTGGGTTTTCGCCACGCTAACGCGCGAAAACGTGAGGACGCTGAAGCGCCTCGCGCAAAGATTGTTCCCTGCTGTACGTCTGTAAAACCGTTCAGACGAAATACAGTCGACGGTGACCGAGATATCTGCTTCGACCCTTGCCTGAAATGCGCTGGTCCTAAGAAGATGCCGGCTCCGTTTCGCTGTTCCCGACCGCATAGCCCGCTCTAGGTGAGGGGTGGCGCAGTCGCGTATGCGAAGGGCCGCAGTACAAATGGCTCTCAAACCGTTCTGAGGAGCCCTGCGGTAAAGCTCTTGGTCGTACCCAGTAAGTGTACCGCAAATTTAGCCCGTTTGATCGCCGGTCATCGACGATTCGCAGGGTTTTGTCGCGGACACGATTGCAACCCTCTAAAAATACCAAGGACTGTAGCGTGAGTCAACACAAAACCGCTCGAAATCCGCTACCGAGCCATATGGGCGACGGGGCGGTATGCCTCCTCCGGTATTTTCGCCAGGGTCGACTCGCAAACGCGCTCGCCAAGCCCGTAGAACTGGCAAAAACTCATGACCAGCGGCCGCCAGCGACCCGGGTCACTCCGATTTTCCGCTCCCTTCATCAGGATGGCGTCAGCAATATGCGCCCTGACCACCCGCAGTTCGAACGCGAACGCTGCTGTCGGCTTGTCCGGGCGCGTTCCGAAAGGACGCGTCATCTCGAGCACCGCCTCAAGCAACCGTGATGTGCATGCAGTTATCGTCGCTCTGCTCGATTCGCTCGACACTCCGGTTTTTGACGTCGAACTCGGGACAAGCAAAAGATGCATCCGCAGCGTGATAATTTTCTCGCATGACCTTCTCGTCCCTCCGCACAGCCGCCGCGCTCGCCGCCGCCCTCCTCCCCTCTCTGGCTCTCGCGCAATCCGGCAAGACCGATTGGGCTCCCATGCCCAACCCCGACCCACGCCTCGCCGCCATGCGCGGCACCGGCGGACGTCTGCGCGCACCGGGCCAGATCGCCATCACTCCCGACGGCACCACCATTGCCTGGTCCATCTTCGGGCGTGAAGGCTCGCAACTCCACCTGACTGAGATCGCCAACCCCGACCCGGCCAAAGACAAGATCGTGTCGGTTGCGGGCACGACAAACTGCTCAAGTTCCTCGCCAGTCTGGTCGCCGGATTCGCAGACCCTGGCATTCACCAGCAACTGCACCAGCAAGACCGAGGAACCGGGGCAGGTACAGATATTCCTGTATTCCCGTTCCACCGGAGAAGTGAAACAGCTCACCCACCTCAAAGGAATCTTCCAGCAGGTAGCCTGGTCCCCCGACGGCAAATCACTCGCCTTCCTCTTCGTTGAAAACGCCAGCCGCTCCGCCGGAGCGCTCGCCGCGATGAAGCCCTGGTCCGGCGTAATCGGCGAGGATGGCGTCGAGATCCAGCGCGTCTATGCCGTCAGCGCCGCCACGGGCGAAGGCACATGGGTCACCTCCACCGCAATGCACACCTACGAATTCGACTGGAGTCCCGACTCCCAGCACATCGCCACCATCTCCGCCCCGCCCCCCGGCGAAAATACCTGGTGGATCGCCAAGCTCTACATCACCGACTCCATGGGCAAGCATGGCTGGTCGAACGAGCCAGGCGTCGTCTTCGACCCCGTCACCTCGACCACCGCCATGAAGGGTCTGCAAATGGCCGTCCCTCGCTTCTCCCCCGACGGCAAAAAAATCGCCTTCATCGGCGGCCTCATGTCCGACCAGGGCTCGACCGGCGGCGACGTCTGGGTCGTCGATGCCAAAGGCGGACAGCCCACTGACATCACCCCCGGCATCGACGGCACCCCCTGCTTTGAAGCCTGGTTGGACAACGACACCATCGGCATGGTCGAAGATCGCCGCGGCCGCACCGTGCTGCCGGACTACAGCGTTTCCAAGCGAGCAATGATTCCCGGCAGCCTTATGAATCTGGGCGAGACGACCATCTCCGGTGGTCCCATCAAGGGGGCTGTAAGCATCTCGGCGACCGCCCGCCTGCTGGCATACGTCAAATCGGGCCACGACACGCCGCCTGAGATCTGGGTCGGGCGCACCGGCTACGAGAAGCAAATCACCCACTTCAACGACGGAGCCAAAAACCCCACGCGGACTGAATCTGTCGAGTGGGAAAATGAAGGCTTCCACGTCCAGGGCTGGCTCACCTACCCAAAAAACTATGACGCGGCAAAAAAATATCCCCTCATCGTAGAAGTCCACGGTGGCCCATCCGCTTCTGCCGGAGCCCGCTGGGGACAGAATACCTGGTCCGAGCTGGGCTACTTCGTCTTCGCACCCAACCCGCGCGGATCGTTCGGGCAAGGCGAGAAATTTACCGCCGCCAACATCAAAGACTTCGGTTACGGCGACCTCCGCGACATCACCTCCGGCATGGACTACATCGAAAAGAAGGTCTCCATCGACAAGAACCGCGAAGGTCTCACCGGCTGGAGCTACGGCGGCTTTATGACCATGTTCAGCGTCACCCAGACCCATCGCTTCAAGGCTGCAGTCGCCGGAGCCGGTATATCTAACTGGCAGAGCTACTACGGCGAAAACTCCATTGACCAGTGGATGGTCCCGTTCTTCGGCGCCACGGTCTACGACGACCCCAAGTCCTACGCCAAGTCGTCCGCCATCGAATACATCAAGAACGTCAAGACCCCCACGCTTGTCATCGTCGGCGACCGTGACGGCGAGTGCCCGGCCCCGCAGTCCTTCGAGTTCTGGCACGCCCTGCGCGCCGAGGGCGTCAAAACCCAGCTCGTCATCTACCCCAATGAGGGCCACGGCTTCCGCGACCCGGCCCACATCGCCGACCGCGAGGCCCGCGAAGTCGCCTGGTTTGAACAAAACATGCCTGCAAAGTAGGTCTCAGGGCTCAGCGTTCAGGTTTCAGGAGAGGCATTTTGCGGTCTGGCCCCTGAGCCCTAACCCCTGAGCCCTGCTTCCGTCTAACCCCCACCCCGGTCTGCGTCATTTGCTTCTACCCGGCACAGCTTTTAGACTGGAACTTGGGAAATCCCCAAGAGTTTGTTAAGGTTGCACCGCGTCCGGCCCGGCTTCCACGCCGTCAAGCCCGAGCGGAGAGATTTACGAGGTTCAATGCGTCGTTTCGTCACGTTAGCGGTTCCGCTTCTATTCGCCATCCCGTTCGGTGTTTCAGTCTCCGGCTGCTCCAAGAACGTCGCCCCCACCTACTGCAATGGGCAGACCTCCGGAGTGCAGGTGGGCCAACTCACCACGCTTGACCTGGAGCCGCGCCTCACCGGCATCTCGCTGAACCAGGGTGAGATGGGCCGCGTCAATTCGCCCTCCGGCAGAGACTGCCGCGGCACCTCCGCCGGGACGTCCAACGTCACCTACGCGTCCACGAACCTCAAGCTCGCCGACGTCGACCCCAGCACGGGAGCCCTCTGTGCCGGTACGTGGAACCGCAACACCGGCGCGTCGATTCCCGATTACACCGTCTGCACCCCGTCCAACGTCAACGGCGTCGCCTACGTCACTGCCAGCTCCAGCGGAGTCGTCTCGAACGCCATCCCGGTCTTCGTCCACCCCGTCGTCACCAGCATCGTGCTGGGCCCGGCATCGGTCGATTGCACCAACGATCCCGCCAGCAACTGCGTCGATCTCAACAAGGTAGGCGGATTCCTCACAGGTCCGATCACTCCCACCGCTAGCTATCCCGGTAACTCCTGCCTCTCGCAGGGCCAGACAGCCCAGCTTGTCGCACGTACTTACCAGGGCAACGGAACCGCCCCCGCCAACAATATCAGCAACCTCGTCGGCCCACTCCAGTTCAGCGCGCAGTCTCCTTCGGTCGTCACCGTGGACGCCAACGGCATCGCCACGGGCGCGCAGCCTGGCTCTTCGACCATCAACGCCAACATCTCCCAGGCTTCGTCCACTGCCGGCTTCTTCTCCACATGCCCGCCCAAGACGATTGTGCTTTCCGTGCCGCCCAGCACTTCGGCCCCCACCAAGCCCGTTTCGGTCAACCAGAACACCAGCCAATCCCTCATTGCCACGGTGCTCGATACCAACGGTAAGCAGATCACCAACGTCCAGCTGGAGTACGTCTCCACCAGCCCGACCACCATCCCGGCTGGAAGCAACAGCATCACCCCCACCTACCCCGGCGCGGCGGCCATCACGGCAATCTGCCAGCCCCCGCTGTGCAATTCTTCCCCGTTCAATGAGATCGGACTCTTTGGCAACGGGACCGCCATCACCTCGAACCCGGTCCAGATCGCCTCCACCGGCACCAATTACTCGACCGTAATCTACATCGGATCGACTCAGTCGCAGTACCTGCTTCCGGTCGACTTCACCACGACGGCCCAACTCGCGCCGGTCCGCCTGCCCTACGCGCCCAACTCGATGGTCCTGTCGCTCGATACCTCCACCATCTACATGGGGACATCGGTCGAGATCATGGCTTTCTCGACCGCCTCCAACTCAGTCATCAAGCAGGACACTTCGATCGCAGGCAAGGTGCTCGCAGTATCGCCCGACAACGGCACCGTCATCGTCACCGACCCCGCTCGCGGCCTTACCTACCTCTATCTCGCCACCGGCGGAGTCTCGACCGAGTACGGCGGGGTCGCCACCAGCGCTGCGTGGAGCCCCGACTCAACCACCGTCTACATCACCACCACCGACGGTCGGCTGCTGGTCCACTCCACCTTCACCGGCTGGAGCTCGATCAACCTGACCAACCTCGCCACCAGCGTAGCCATCACGGTCCCGAATGCCGGGGTCTACCTCGGCGGCAATCCGGTCGACGTCCGCACCAACTGCCCGGCCACGACCATTAACAACCCCGGAGGCGGCTTCAACCAGACCACCTCCAACGTCTTCTACCCCGATAACGGCTCCATCGGGGTGAACGCCACGCAGGTGGCCGCCACCAACGACGGCCTCCACATCCTCGGCTCCTCCACGACCACCTTCACCGACATCGTCACCAACCAGAAGAGCGGCGCCTGCCCCGTCACCTTCACCAGTACACCGGGTGCTCCGTTGTCGATCGCCGCTGCCAGCGCTACTTCCGTCTCCAGCGTCCTCGCCACCTCTGACTCCGCCTTCGCTGTCGTCACCTACCAGGGCACTGGCGGCGTGGTCCCGCAGTACGCGCCTGGCACCGGCACACTCACCAACGTTCCGCTGCAGAAGACCGCCAACGGAATCCCGCTCGACGCCATCTCGGGGGCCATCAGCACGGACAACAACACCCTCTTCATCGGCTCGGAGGGCGACAATATCGTCCACCGCCTGGCCCGCACGGCCACCGGCTTTGCCGACACACTGACCCCAATCGTCCCAGCGCTGCCCAAGGCGACCGGCTCGGGCAACGCACCTCCGGACCTCATCGTCCAGCGCCCACGTAAGTCGACCAGCTAAAACAATATTGTTGACGGTGTTCGGCGGAATGACTAAAAGCAGATCCCTACGGGATGACAAACCAGGCTGGGTTTGTCATCCCGTAGGGATTTGCTTTTTGGTTCCGTAGCTTGTGCGAATGTAACTGCTGCTTTACCCCATCCGAGCCTTCAACAAATCCCGTGCCACCGCATCCAGCACGCCATTCAAAAAGTGGATCGACTCTGGAGCAGCATACCGCCGGGCCACCTCCAGGCTCTCGTTAATCACGATCGCCGCCGGCGTCTTCGGGTAGCCCAGCATCTCTGCGATCCCGCAGCGCAACAGGTTCCGATCCACCACCGGCATGCGCTCCAGCCGCCAGTTCTGCGAGTGCTGCTCAATCAGCGCATCGATCTCCACGCTCCGACTGGTCGCGATGCGGTAGATATCCTCCGCAAAGCCGCGCGTCTCTTCGTCCACATCCGTCACCGAAGCCCAGAACAGCTTGCGAACCTCATCCGGCGTCTGCTTGCCAAGATCGCCCTGAAACAACATCTGCATCGTCAACTCGCGTGATTTTCTCCGCGTCCCCATTAATTGTCGCCCTTCAGCTTGCGATTCAAATTCACCATCTCGATTGCAGCCGAGGCAGCCTCAAAACCCTTGTTTCCAGCCTTCAATCCGGCCCGATCCAACGCCTGTTCCAGCGTCTCGCAGGTCAGCACGCCGAACGCATGCGGCACGCCGGTATCCTGCTGCGATTGCCCAATCCCGCGCGAAACCTCGTTGTAGATCGCCTCATAATGCGCCGTTTCGCCGCGCAGCAGGCAGCCCAGCGTTACGATTGCGTCAACCTTCCCAGCTTCGGCAATTGTCCGCGCCGCATTCGGAATCTCCCACGCACCCGGCACCCTCACAACCTCAATATTGGCCATTGTCGCGCCACTCCGTAGAAGGCAATCGAGCGCCCCCTGCAGCAGGCGATCCGTAATCACGGTATTCCAGCGGGTCGTAATCACCGCAAACTTCATGCCTTCAGCCGAAAGCTCGCCTTCGACCGCATTCACAGCTCCGTGCAGCGGATTCTCCGACTGCCAGAACCCAACCTCCAGCGACCCAACCGTCAGAGAAAACGACCTCGAATTCCAATGCGTCGCGGCCACGGGAGAGACCACAGGAACCGCAACCTCCGGCACATCCTCGTGGCTCAAATGCGGCTTCGGAGCGTCTTCCGCCCAGCGAGTGACCGCTGCATGGACATGGTCGAGTTGCGTCACCTCAACCAGAATGCGCGGCACAGCCGGCATTCGCCCGGTGACAAACTCCACGTTTCCCACCGGCGCTAGAAATGCCGCACCTTCACCCGTGGCATCCTTCCAGCCTTTGCCAGCCTCAAATCCCAAAGCGGCAAAAAGGCTCTTCAACCGCGCAAAATCTCCGCCGTCGACAACGCTCTCGACAACCGTCATTCCCTTAATCATGTCTTCGATTGTATCGTCAGGAGCAGTCATGTCCGAACAAACCCACATCGTCCTCCCCACCTTCGAGACCCTTCTCCTAGCCTATGACGGCCCTGTGGCCACCGTCACGATCAACCGGCCCGAGGTACTCAACGCCCTCAACGCAAGGGTTTTCGACGATCTCGAACGCGCCTTCACCACCCTCGCCGCCGACCCCTCCATCCGGGTCGTCCTCCTCACCGGTACCGGCGAAAAGGCCTTTGCCGCCGGAGCCGACATCAAGGAACTCGCCCTTACCGATGACGCCTCCGGCGAACGCCTCGCCCTACGTGGTCAGGCGGTCATGGCGCTGATGGAATCCTCCGGCAAGCCTGTCATTGCCTGCATCAACGGTTTCGCCCTCGGCGGCGGCTGCGAGCTGGCTCTCGCCTGCACGCTGCGCATCGCCAGTGAATCGGCGCGCCTCGGCCAGCCGGAAGCCAAGCTCGGCCTTATCCCCGGCTACGGCGGAACCCAGCGCCTGCCGCGGCTGGTCGGTCCCTCGGCCGCCCTCCGCCTTATCCTCACGGCTGACATCATCCCAGCAGCCGAGGCCCTCCGCATTGGCCTCGTAGACGAGGTCGTCCCCGCCGCCGCGCTGCTCGACACAGCTCGCACCCTTGCTCTCAAAATCGCCGCCCAAGCCCCGCTAGCCGTTGCTGCCAGCATGGAAGCTGTCCGCCAGGGCGGAGACCTTCCCCTCGGCGAAGCCCTCGCCCTCGAAGCCCGTATCTTCGGCCGCCTGAGCGTCACCTCCGACAAACACGAAGGCGTCGCCGCCTTCCTCGAAAAGCGC
>JANXWZ010000158.1 GCA_025350865.1 Rhodanobacteraceae bacterium | reverse complement strand
AGAAGTAGCAGATAATCAGGCTTTTTCGGATGGCTTATGTTGTTTAGGCGCTGCGCCGCGCCCAAAGTCCAGGCGGGGTCTCGCAAAGTGAGGGGCATCGCGGAAAGGGAACCTGAGACCGCAAAAAAGCTGGCGAGCATCTGGCGTTGGGCGCGAAATCGCTCGCGAAAGAACTCCGAAGCTAACGGCATATCGACGATCTTGATGGCGACCTTTTGCTCGAACTGTCCGTCGGCCCGATGGGCGCGATAGACGGCTCCCATGCCGCCGCGTCCGATCAGGCCGTCGATAACGTATGGGCCCACGGCGGTGCCCTGCGCGATAAACTCCAATCCAACCTTGATGCGATGGACCTCCTCAGCCTCGCAGGCTGCTAGAAGCGATCGCAGCTCCGCCATCAGGGTCGTGTCGCCGGGGGACGTCAAACGGCTCGTCACGCAGGACGGCGCGGGAAAGAAAGATGCCTACTTTCTCCATCAGGCAAACTGGACTGCCAAGCCGATAATCTATCTGACGAGCCGCCGACGAGCCGCCGGATCGAAGCCAACACACCTGTCAAGGTCTATTCGAACGAGCCACGCATCACCCTGACTAGGTTCGGAGTCAGGCGCATCTCCCTCTTCTCGGCGTCCTCTATCCGATGGCCGTACGCAGGCTTGGACCTAGATGTCCCGATAAGTCCTGAGGCCGCAAAAAACCCAGGAGAAGCTGGGTTTTGATGTTTTACGGAGTCTGCGATCTCAAATGCTATCCGCATCTTCTTCCCATTCGCAATCGCCACTTCTTGCTCCAGTCCGCACACGAGTAGGTGTTCCGCAGATGGACCAGATGCTGCGACGATCTGGCCACCCACGAATCTACTTCAGGCAACGCGGAGAGGCTGTTGCATCAGACGGCGCTGGATAGCGAATTGCCGATCGATGTAAAGGCTGAGGTAATGTTACCGGCCAGAGCTGAGGACGAACCGACTGCTCCAAGTCCGATCAATCCGGCAATGAGGGCGTATTCGATGAGGTCTTGCCCAGATTCATCGCTGAGCAGAAGGTTGACAATGCGGGTAAATGCGGTCATATAGCTATGGTCTCCTGAGTTAGTTGTTCTATCTCTTTTACGAATGCATCCCGGCCCAACTACTTTGTGGTCTCTTTACTTCAAATCCGAAACAGGTCCGCTGACATGCGAATTCCATGCAGTTTTCAACCCGTTGATGTCAAAATTAGAACCGGCTACTTCATGCAGCTTTTATTGCTACGATGTCTCGAGTTGTATTACGCGGAACGTTTCCGGCGCATAACGATAACGCCTGCAATGATCAGTCCAAAGGCGGCGGCGCCAATTCTCACAGCGGTGCTAAGATCCATCGGTTTCTCTCCTTTGTTGAAAAACTCTTTAATGATTTGAAAAAGTCCCGACATAATCGACTAACCGTAAGTTGCCTTCCAGCCGATAGAGATAGCTTATTACTAACTGTCCCGCGAATAAACGCCTCCCGGAAGTAACGCAATCGAACGTAATAACCCGATTAGGGAAAAGCTACTCCCCGAATGGGGGAGTCGTGGGCCTTGGCCGGCTGAGGGAACCTGCTAGACTGGTGATCGAAGGACGTTGAACGGTAGTCACTCCCCGGGGGCCCATGCATTTACGGATCGTTATCGCCGATAATTTTGCGATGTTTCGAGCCGGTCTCGCCCGCTTCCTGGTAATCGAGGATGATTTCAGGATCGTCGGACAGTGCGACGACCTGCCGCGTCTTTGCAAATCGGTGGAAACCTCGAATGGCGCCATCGTAGTTTTTGCCAGTTCGCTCAAACCCATCCTGCCTGAGTTGGTGCGACTGGCCAAAGCGAATGACGTGCGCCTGGTGGCGGTACTCGACCGGTTAGAGAGCCCGGAACCGTATGTGCGACACAGCGTCGAAGGGATCATCTATCGCGACGTGAGCCAGGTTGAGGCTCTTAAGTGTCTGCGGACAGTGGGCGGCGGAAGGAAGTATGTCCAACAGCAGTCCAAGGGACCATCAGAACACCTCGACTCCGATATGGTCGGCGAGAGGGCGCGCGAGCGACTCTCCAGGAAAGAACTTCAGATTATTGGGCTGCTTTTGCAGGGTTATAAGAACAAGGACATAGCCGAGGAACTCAAGAACTCGGAGCAGGTAATCAAGAACTATCTGCGGTCAATCTTCGATAAGACCGGGGTGTCCGATCGCCTGGAGCTGGCCCTATTCACCCTGCATCATCGCCCTCTGCTGGATGCGGTTGGACTATCGGAAAAGCATGTAAAGGGAATTCCGTCGGGCCTCGCAAAGTCTGCGTGACTGAGTGGATCAGTCGCTTATTTTGGGCTGGATCCCATGCCACGTGAGATTGCGATTCCCGGCGGTCCCAGCAACACGATAAAGATGCTCGGGAAGATGCAAAGCACCAGCGGAAAGATAATCTTGACGGTGGTCTTTGCGGCCATCTCTTCCGCCCTCTGCCGACGCTTCTGACGGATGCCGTCGGCGAAGTTGCTCAAGGCGCGGGCGATCGGAGTTCCAAAGCGTTCGGTCTGCATTAACATGTTGACGAAGGCGTCTATCTCCGTCAGCTCGGTGCGCGCCGCCATCGACTGCCAGGCCTCGATCCTCAGCTTCCCAGCGCGCTGTTCGCGATTGATCCGCAGCAATTCTTCGTGCATCTCAGGGTGTCGCTTGTCGAGTTCCTGTGCCACGCGGAGCATGGCCTGATCCATTCCCAAACCGGCATCCACGCAGATGACGAGTAGATCAATCGCGTCTGGCACACTGAGCCGAATCTTCTCGCGCCGCCGCTTGGTCAGGCGGGTTACGAAAATGTCTGGAAGAAGGTACGCGACTGAGGTGAGCGATATCATCCAGAAGGAGCGCTTGTACGCGATGCATGAGCCGAAGGCCAGGGCGATGATCGGAAGGCCGACTCTCGCGGCCAGGTAAAGATCGCGGTATACACGTGCAGTCAATCCGGCGCGATCAAAGCGCTCCGCAAGCTTTGGATCGTCGGGAATTGGCAGACGCTCTGTGATCCATGAGATCGCCTTGAAAATATTCTTGCGCAGATCGCTTGGCCGCGCGACCGTCGTGCCGCCCTGGTGGCGGTTATCGATCATCAGGCTCATGCGTCGAGACGCTGCACGAGAACTTCGGCTCAGCATCAATGCCGCCAACATGCCCATGCCGCAAAAGCCCGTGGCGGTACACATCACATAAAACAAGGGATTCATAGAGCTAACCTCAAACTTTGATATCGACGATTTTGCTGATGATGAATCCACCGATGAGAATCAGGATGCCGCCGGCCATCAGTAGTTTTTGGCCCAGCGGATCGTGGAAGAGAACTGTGGAGTAGCCCGGGGTGATGATGTTGATCAGGATCAGCAAGGCGATGGGCAGGGCGCTGAGGATCATTCCCGTAAGGCGTCCCTGTGCCGTGCGAGTGGATACTTCACCTTGAATCCGGATGCGATCGCGGATGACGGCCGTGGTGCGGTCGAGAATGTCGGTGAGATCGCCGCCGGTCTCCTTCTGCACCAGCACCGCAGTGATGAGGAATTGCAGGTCGTCCGACGGGACGCGTTCTCCCATGGCCAGCAACGCATCGCGAAACGGGATTCCGAACTTTTGCTGTTGGAAGCAGGTCGCAAATTCGCTGGCGAGGGGCTCGGGCGACTGCTGCGCGATCACCTCGATCGAAGACGCCATGGAATGGCCGGCGCGCAGTGCGCGAGCCATCAGGTCAATTGCATCGGCCAACGCTGCATTGAACTTTCCGACGCGCCGCCATTTTTGGAACATGAGGGAGCCACATGGAATAAAAGCGCAGATCGCAGCGGCCAGCAGAGCAACCAGGGGAACACCGAAGATCCAATCCGCAACAACGCCTGACACAATTGCAATACCGCCACTTGTCATCACTACGCGACCGACGGATTGGGTGCTTCCGGCGTAAATGATCAGGCACTCAAGATTCCCACCGAGGTGGTAGCCCTTGAATCGTTCGCCGATACGATCGCTCAGCTGCGGGCGGCTCTTCTGCGTAAGGGCGATTTGATCGTTTGAATCGCCGCTCGCTTTGGAGTTAATCGTCGCAAGGCGAGCGCCGACGTTCTTCTTGGAGGCCGGCTCTCGGCTGACAAACAGAACAAGACATGCCGAGCATCCGAGCATCACTAGAAAGAAGAATGTGAGCATCCGGTTTACACCTCCACCGATTCATCAAGGAGATTCAGTGCGAAGGGAATGCCCGCAGCCTTCAACTTGTCGGCAAACTTGGGAACGACTCCGCTCGCGTAGAAGCGGCCCTTTACCTTGCCGCCGGGGCCGAGGCCGAGCTTCTCGAAGACGAATAGATCCTGCATGCTGACCACTTCTCCGGAGGTTCCGGTAATTTCGCTGATGTGCGTGATCCGGCGGCTGCCGTCGCTCATACGCGAGACCTGAACGATCAGGTGGACGGCGGACGCGATCTGGGCACGGATCGCCTTCTCCGGCAGAGCCACGCTGCCCATCATCGACATCGTCTCCAGACGGGAGATCGCGTCGCGCGGATTGTTGGCGTGAACGGTGGTGATGGAGCCGTCATGGCCCGTGTTCATCGCCTGCAACATATCCAGCGCCTCTTCGCCGCGAATTTCGCCGAGGATGATTCGATCTGGCCGCATTCTGAGGGCGTTGATGACCAACTCGCGCTGCCGGATGGCTCCCTTGCCTTCCACGTTGGGCGGCCGGCATTCCAATCGACACACGTGCTTCTGCTTAATCTGCAGTTCGGCTGAATCCTCAATAGTGACAATCCGCTCGGCATTCGAGATAAAGCCCGAGAGAACATTGAGCAAGGTCGTTTTGCCCGCACCCGTACCGCCGGAGACGACGATATTCAGCCTCGCCCTCACCGCGCATTTGAGCAGTTCCAACATCGAGGGAGTAAGGGCACGATGGCGCAGGAGATCCTCCGCACATAGCGGCGAGCTGCCGAAGCGCCGAATCGACATCAGCGGCCCGTCTACGGCTAGCGGCGGAATCACGATATTGACGCGCGATCCATCGAGCAGCCGGGCATCTACCATGGGCGACGATTCGTCGATACGGCGTCCAACCGCGGAAACAATCTTGTCGATGATATGCATCAGGTGAGCGTTATCCCGGAAGACGATGTTCGTCTCTTCGATCACGCCGCGCCGCTCCACGAAGACCATGTTGTGGGTATTGACCAGGATGTCGCTGACGGTCGGATCATGGAGCAGCGGCTCCAGTGGTCCCAGGCCGAAGACCTCGTCCATCACCTCTTTTGCCAGGAGATCCCGATCGGTTGCACTGAGCGGCACGTTCTGTTCGCCCATCAACATCGAGATCGTGACCAGCAGCTTCTGCCTGCCGCTCGCGTCGTTTTGGATCGACGAAAGCTGCTCCAGATCGACTCGCTTGATCAGTTCGTGATGAACGGCTGTCTTGAGCTGGTGCTTCGCTTCAGGCCCAAGCGTAAGGCTGTTGCGAATCTCGGACACCGTGAACGGACGCGCCGGACCAGTCATAAACATCGACATGTCATTCATTGGGACACCCATCTCAGCTTGCTATCTTGCGACTAAAATCCGAATGAGAATCGCCTCTTCGGCGGTGCGGCGACCGAGGTGGTATCAAGCGGTTGATCGGCCGTAAGCCGGTTCGCCCACTGCGCTATTGCCTGCGTGAAACCGCCCCGCTGTTGAGGCCCAATCGGCTCACCCCCGTTGATGGCTCGCATCAGCTCGGGATAGCTGTTGGGCACTGCGGCCGATATTGGAAAGTGTGCGGCTGCCTGGATATCTTCGGAACTGACAGCGTCATCGGATGTGGAACGATTGATGACCACACGAAGTTTATGGCTGAAAGCGGCAACCGCGCTGAGGTGTTCGATGCGCCGAACCAGATCGCGAACGGCCGCCACATCCGGCGTGCAGACCAGCGCTACCTCGTCGCTTGCCTCCATCATCGAAGCCAGTTGCGGTACATACTGCAGCGAGCTGTCCATCAGGATGTAGTCGTAGCGTGTGCGCAGATCCTCCAGCACCCGCCCAATCGCTTCTGGTGCCACCTCTTCCAACGGCCCACAGGAATCGGGTGAGGGAATTACCTCCAGGCCGCTGCTGTGGCGAGTTACAAATCCGGCCAGCAGGTCCGAGTCCAGACGATCCACGTTGCGCAGCAGCTCATCGAAGTGGTACACACTCTCTTTGATACCGAGGTGCAGCGCAACATGACCTAACTCGTGCTTATGGTCGATCAGCAGAACCTTTTTGCGATGCTTGCGAACGAGGTGTATCGCAAGGTGAACCGCCAGAGTTGTCGTGCCGACACCGCCCTTAACCCCGAAGAGCGAAATCACCTTCCCATCGCCCTTTTTGTTGATCGTCTGGGCGAGGCTGCCTTTTTGAAATCGTGTGAGCGCCGCCTTTAGAAGGCTCTGATCAACCGGTTGGACCAGGAAGTCGTCGCACCCCGAGCGCATTGCTCGCAGAAGAAATTCCGTGTCCGTCTTGGAGGATACGGCGATAAGGCTCAGCTTGTGCTGGAAGGTCTGGCGAAGGCGTTCCATCGTTTCCAGCGCAAGCTCCGGATTGGTATCGCACCCGATGATCGCGACACAGCCCGCGGCCTCTTTCATCGCGTCCGGAAACTGAGGACGTTTGTCTCCGGTGATGTACTCCTGAAACTGACCGATAAACTCTGCACCGCGCACCGCAGCGATCGGTTCGGACATCCGCGCAATCGCATCGTTCGGGACGCACACGCTGAAGACCGCCTGCACGACCTGTTCGGTTTGGGAAGGATTCGTTGGCATAGATTCACAGCTTTACGGCGGTTGCCTTATTTCGAGTCGCCGGTCTTTGGCGCTTTCTTGACTTGCTGATCAAACTTGTCCACATCCAGATTCGGTACTGCCCAGTTTGGCTCCACCGTGGAGGAGGGTGCGGTCAAGGGATCAACTACTGAAACCGTGACCATGATGATGAGGTCAGTGACGGTATGGTTGTTGTTCTTGGAACGAAAGAGCTGACCCAGAATCGGGATGTTGGAGAAGCCGGGCATCGCCGACATGTTGGCTGTCACGCGGCGATCAAGCAGCCCGGACAACATAAAGCTTTCGCCATCGCGGAGCTCCACCTCGGTATCCGCACGGCGCGTGGAGAGCGCAGGCACAGTGAAGCCCGACACATTGAGCGCATTGGTGTAGTCGAGCGTGCTGACCTCGGGGCTGATCTTCAGCCGGATCGTTCCGTCGGCGTTGACGGTTGGCGTGAAGTCGACCTTCACACCGTAGGGTTTGAACTGGATGGTGATCGCAGTGACGCCCGCATTGCCTTGCGGAACCGGGAAGGGAAACTCGCCGCCAGAGAGGAAGCGCGCCGGCAATCCGCTGAGTGTAGTCAGCGTGGGTTCAGCTAGAATCTGCAGCACCTGCTTCTGCTCCAGATCCTGCAGCGTAACACCCGCACCCTTCGTGAAGCTGTACAGAAAGAGATTCAATGCATTGCTGGTTGAGACAGTGGCGGGGGCGGATGGCGTTCCTTTGGTCGCGGTAACGGTCGACTGGTACTGGCCGGTGGTCGTGCCGCCAACGGTGTTGCCCGGGGTCCGATAAAGGTTGATGCCGAATTGTGCCAGCTTGCTGCGATCTGCCTCGGCAATGCGCAGCTTCAGTTGCACCTGCTTGCCGTGGATCGGCACAACACGCAGCGAATTGACGACATCTTTCGTATAGGCCGCCGCAAGTTTGACGGCACCATCCGAGACCTCAGGCGATCCGACCACGCCCGAAAGCATTAGCCGGTCCTGCCTGCCCTGGACCTCGATCACGTTGTTGGGGAAAGCCGAGTCCAGCGACGAACGCAGGCCGCCTGGATCGATATCAACCGATACGGTGTAGAGACACGATGCCCCTGCGGTATCCCACAATACCAGGCTGCTCACGCCGGGGGCTTTCCCCGTTACGACTACTTCGTCCGGGCCAGAGGTGTACGTCTCCAAAACCGCTGGGTTGCCCACGTAAATCTTGCGCATCTGGCTTACACCGCGCAATATGGTCGATTGCCCGACGAAGACGTGGAGCGTATCTTTGGCACCCGTTGTTTGGATCGCAAGATGAGACCTGGCCCGCACAGCACTGGGAGGGTCTATCGGTATTGCCGAGAGAGGCATCTTCGCCTGTCCGCTGGCAGCGGTTGTGCCCAGCGCAAGCAAGAGCGTTGCAACGGCAACTACTCTGTTCTCTGAATTCTTCATTGCTGGCCCACTCGAAACCTGGATGTAGTTTGCTTTTCGCCGGCGATGGTCTCGACCGCAACTTCAGCTGGGGCAGCATCAACTACCCGCGGGGAAAACGGCACACGGTAGACCTTGACCCCAGCAGGCTTCGCGTCACCGTTGACAAGTTGCGCCAGATCGAGAGGCGGAGCAGGTGGTGTTGCTTTGTCGGAACCGCTGCGCAGTATGAAGTGAATCGTGCCCTGCAGGCTGGCCAAAACCGCCCGCTCGCTTTCGGCGGGGCTCAACAACAGCGTGACCACCGTGACTGAAGCAGGCTTACCTTCTGGATCAGGCTCAATTTGATGCCCAGCGGCGAGAACCTGGACATTTTGCAGAACAGTAAAGGTAGTAGGCTCAGGCGACTTGTCGGTGTGCACCGTGGCCAGCACGTCTACATGCGAATCGGGCAGAAGGAATCCGGCGACGCCGACGACCTCGTCGGTTCGCAATGCTATTGCCCGCATTCCTTCAGGAATCTTGCTAGCCAGTCCACCGCCGGAGCCGGCGGCAGCGAGCAACTGCTCGGTGATAGGCTGTCCCTTGCCCACCGGATACAAAACTGTCCGTCCAATTACCGCGTCAACCTTGGTAAAGCCATCGGCGACTGGCGTGGAGGCCGGCCAGGCAATCAACTCGATGCTTTCGGCCTTCAACACCTCACCGGCCTTGAGCGCGTGAGCTGGTGCTACAAATCTCTGTTGGGGCGGTGCGTCATTGGTATGAGCCGAGATTTTGCGGCTCAGAAACCAGGTACAAGTGCCCGAGATGAAAAGACCGATCGCCATAGCGATGGCCATGCGTCTGAAGTTCATTGCATGCCGCCTGCGGAGGTTCCAACATAGAAGGCGACCAGGCAGCCGAACGCGATGGGCACAGCATACGGAAGCCGCAACGTCTCAGTCCGGGTCACATTCAGCTCAGGATGAGCAGTCAACCCGTTTTCCGAGTGATGCACAACCAGCGCGATGACGTTCCGCAGAGTCTCGCGCAACTTTCCATGCTTCACCGCCAAAGCGATGGCGAAGACCGAACCGATCAGGACTGATGCAAGCAGGACATCGCGAATCGAACCGATTCCGACGATGCATCCGATCGCAGTAATTAGCTTGACGTCTCCGGCTCCCATACCGCCGGCCAGAAAGAAAACCAAAAATACCGAGCCCGCGATCAGGCCCGCCAAGAATGACCATCCGACCTGACCAAAGCCCCCCAGAACGAGGTGCAAGGCGAGGCCGAGAACGATTCCAGATCCCGTAAGCCAATTACGGATCTTTTTGGTGCGTATATCTTGCACGGCGGCACATCCCGCGAAGGCTACCGCCGTGCCGAAGTAAATCAGTTGCGCAGAAATTGCCATCTTCATTAACCCCGTCAATTCGCCGCTAAGACATTCGTCTTGAGAGGGCGGTAAGTCTCTCGTACTGCTCACCGCCTCCAGAAGCCGGTCTGCGAGAGTTAGACGTTGGTGGAGAGAGTGGTGCCGATGGAGGTGAATGCACTGCCAATCCTGGTTGCAAGACCGGACATCGCGGTGACGGCGCCAAGACCGATGAGACCAGCAACCAGAGCGTACTCGATCAGGTCCTGACCCGACTCGTCCTGCATGAAATTCGTGAGCAGATTCTTCATTTGTGATTCTCCTTTGGATTTCGCTTGCATACCGGGTCAGTTTCAGCCCGTCGTTCGCTTGCGTAAGACCAGACTAGCTTGGTAACCCACCTTCAATACATAGGTCATTACTTTCCTCGACACGGAAGTAATGACCCGATAGGGGCATCGTTATAACACCACCGACCGGTCCCCATACAACCCCCCAAGAAACAATGCAGGTGTTCTGCCGAAATTCGCAGAACACCTGCACAATTCATCCACAAACGTTATCTGCTAATTGAAGATCGATACCTTGGACATGAGGGTGATCGCAGCCGGATTGAGCGCTAGATTGACAGTGCCGCTGCCGGACAAGTTGATCTGATCGGTAATAATCTCGCCCAGAATGAAGGTTCCGCTACTTGCACCGCCACTAAGATTGAGAACGTCACCATAACTGGTGGAATGGAAATACAACGCACCTGAAAACGCCAGCGCACCTGAGCCGCTAAATATAGGCTGTGTCGTGTTGCTATGATCCTGAAACATGACAATTCCTCTGCTCCCCGGGCTTCCTCGGGAGTCCGACGTATCGCCGCCTGAATCCCAGTAGGTTCCATTCGTGGTGCACTGTCCGTACAGTACGTTTCCGTAGATTGTTGACGCCATTCCGATAGAGGCCGGGGGAGCAGACCCATCGCAAGTAAGGTCAGTGGAATTGACATTGTCGACGCCGCTGTTGGAGCAGCCGGAGCATCCAGACAAACTCAGGGAGCCAGTTAAGAAATAAAACATCACGCCATCAGTCTGCTGATAGCCAGAAGGCTTCCCAACTCGGATGCTATTGCTGCCACCTGCAACTACGGAACCATTAAGGTAGTAGACCCCAGGAAGAAAAATGGCTGTCGAATAATCATTCATTACACTCGAAAGGTTGATTCCGGAAGGATAGTATCCCGGGCCAAATTCCTTGCACGCATGGGCTGGGTTTCCAGTGCCTCCACTGTGGTCTGGACAGCCATCTATCTTGTAAGCGACCCACGTCCCGCTGGTAGTGGTTGTCGGAACGAGGTTCTTGACGCTGGCAGGAGACCCCACGCTGCCAAAGGGATCTGCCACAGGTAGCACATTGCTCTTCCAGGTGCCGGTCGTGCCGCCTGCATACCCATTGGAAGACCCATTGGTCGGTGCGATTGTCGGGCCGCCAACGATTGCGACGTCAGAGCCCGTCTGATTGGGCCCGCCTTTGCTGAGGTCGATGATTCCCGACGCCGACCATAAAATGCCGGTTGCACTTGAAGAATTTACCTGCAATCCACGACTCGGGCCTCCCACAATCTTGAGTTTTCCACCGCCCGAGTAAGTGAACGCGCCCGACATTGTCGGATTCAACACCACCATCGGCGCTGCCGAACTCACGAGTGCGATGCCGCACGTGGTCGTTACGTTGATGTTCTGATAGTGCGACCCGGTCAACAGGGGCATCAGGTACGTCTTCACGTTCTCTGAGATCGAAAGCGCCATGTAGGGATGGGCACCCTGTCCAGGGGTGACGCCCGCGACCGACGACGGAAATGTCCAGGAGACAGAGTTCGATGCCGCGTTGGAATTGAGCCCCGTGCCGTTGTAGTCATTAAAGTTGGCATAGGCACACATGGTCGAGGTCGAGCTTTGCGCACAGTCGCTCGAGGTACCGGGTGTGAATCCCGTAGAGGGCAGGCTCAACCCGCTGTTCTGAGCAAGCATATCGACGGCCCCGGCTTGACACGCTGCGTCCGCCGCCGCTGCTGCTGCCTGGCGATGAAACCATATGTTAGTGACATCGACCGCCAGGCCGAGCACACCCAACAGAAAAAGACTCAACAGCAAAGCAACAGAGAGCGCAGCTTGGCCGGAATCATCTGATTCAGGATTCAACGACAAGTCCTGGTTCATGTGAATATCTCCCTCGTCAAAGCTAATAAATAATTCTCCCCTGCGAACTGACTTGAAAGGCGATTCCGTTCGGTATCACGTTGAACAAGGAGGTGTAGGTGTAGTTGACAGTAACGATCACTCGTGAAGGCGCTGTACATCCTCCGGCGTCCGGATAGCTGACCTGTACTGTTGTGCTTGCAATTGGCGCCGTAAACGGGCTCGCATAACTCTTGACCAGAGTAACAACATGTGCCGCAGTCTGATCGCCGCACCCACTGGTCGGCCCACTGCAATTTGAGCTATGGCTCCCGTGAACAGTAGCGTAGCGTACGCCATAGCGGGCCGCTTCCTGATAAATGCTATAGGTGTAGGCCATCGTTGCAAGAGCAATGATCCCTAAGACACAATTCATCATCAACATATATGCCAGCGCAGTTTCGATTGCCACCGAACCTGAATCACCGGATTTGAGAGTGGCTAAGTGTGATTTGCACGTCTGCAGCTGACACCTTAAAAATATAAAGTAGGTCATCATCAGTCGATTGCCCGCATGGATACCTGTCGATGAAACTGCATCGTAGGCAATAACGAAACCTTGAAAAAAGCCATGGGAATCGGTGGCTGGACGGTGTAAGTGATATCAACCCTGTGCAACACAAATCGCGGCGCCTCAGGATCCTGTCCAGGGGTGTAAGTCGTACCCGAAGGGCCATAATTACTGCACTTGGATAGATTGCCTGTCGTTCCGATAGACTTAGAGCAGACCTGGACCGATGCCGTAGTCGATGAGTTGATCAAATTGGCGATATCGCCATACGCTTCCTGAGTAACGGAGGTTACGGCGCTTGCGGGTCCGGCTGGAGGCAGAGGTCCCTGGTCCGGAGATTGATAACCCAGCACAGAGTATTGCGCGGCGTTGCGTGCGGATGAAGTGATAGCTGCCGCGGCAATAAAAAAGTAGCCAAAGTCAACGCCGTATCCAACCAGTGCAAGTAGCAATGGAATCATAATAGCTACTTCGAGCAGGCTTTGTCCGGAATCGGACTTTACCAGTCCCTGTGGTGATCTAGCCAGCTCAGTTGTGGTGGTTCGGCTCATCATAACACTCACGTTCCTTAGTGTTTACCCTAGCTGACGTGCTCCGGAGTTGCTACGAAAATCGGGCCGATCGGCCGGTGATGAAATTACTTAAGTCATGCCACTTGTCGCAGGTGTCTTACATCCCCAGGAGATACGTATCACCCAAACGTGTTAGCTGGACGGAATGACTTCTGACAGTGAGTAACATTGACGGCGTTAGCGGAGGAGTACCTGTTAGGCTCGGAACTTGGATCGCATGACTCTGTGCCTCCGTACGCGGTCTGCCTTCAGGCCGGTAAAACGCTTTCTGTGTCAACTCCAACCCCGCGTCCACCAGCCAGTGCTCGACGCTGTTTGCGGCGGCAACCCCTTCGGCCTCGCCCTTTGTTGCAGTGGATACAACTCAGGCTGCGTGGTACATCGCGCAGAATCTCTCCAATAACGTGCCGGCAATCTTCAATCTGATTCCCGCCAATGGACCGTTTGTCGGCCTTAGCACGGCACCGGCCAGCGCAACATTATCGCCAACACGTCCATCACCCTAGACACCGACGCAACCCTGCTGGGGCGCGCGATGGCAATCAACGGTGCCGTCACCATGCAGAGCAACAAAATTACTGTCCCGTAGCGGAAGGTCCCTGTTCCGCCCTCGCACGGCTTTCCCCGAAAACTCAGCCTAAGGCTGGGTTTTCGGCGTTTTGGGTTCCAGGGGAATGCAGGATTTTTACCTCACCCAAACCATTGGTCGTCGAATGGTCTATAACGGATAGAGCGTTTTCGTGGTCGGAGTCGCAAATTCTACGAACCGGCCGTCGCCGTGATTGTTTGGGGAGAGAACTATGTCATTGTTTTTGCTGAAGGGGATAGCGGTTCTACCGTTGCTCCTTGGCGCAACGTCCTTGCTGGCTCAGGTTGCAGATGTCCCTGTCGACGCCGCTTCCGCAGGGCGTGGCTCCAAGCTCTACGCGGAATCGTGTGCTCAGTGCCACGGCGCAACGGTTCGCGGAACACCGACCGCTCCCGACCTCATCCGCTCCAAAGTCGTCCTGCACGATCGATTCGAGAAGCTTCACGGTAAGGAGTTGCCCGCCGTTCTCACCAAGGCTCCTCATCGCTTCGATTGGAGCGAAGGACAGTTGGCCGATATGTCGCAGTTCCTCACGCTGTCGGTGAACAAGATCCTCCGCAGCGATTATTCCAACGAGCCCGTCAACGTCCTTACCGGCAACGCCAAGGCTGGCGAGGCGTACTTCAGCGGTGCCGGCGGATGTGCCAAATGCCATTCCGCAACCGCGGATCTGGCCGGTGTCGGCACCCGCTACACCCCGGCGACTCTCCAGCAAAAAATCCTCTTCCCCAGCTCCGGTCGCCGCCGCGCCACCACCCCCGCACCGCGCACTGAGGTCAAGATAACCCCGCCCTCCGGCAAGCAGGTCACCGGCACTCTCGTTCGCATCGACGACTTCAACGTCTCGTTCCGCGATCCTTCCGGCGAGTTCCGGACCATAGCCCGCACCGACGGCACGAAGGTCGAAATCGTCGATCCCTACGCGGGGCACATCGCGCTGCTGGACAAATACACCGATCCCGACATCCACAACCTCCTTGCATATCTGGTGACTCTCAAATGACGG
Source organism: Rhodanobacteraceae bacterium (assembly GCA_025350865.1). Classification (GTDB taxonomy): domain Bacteria; phylum Acidobacteriota; class Terriglobia; order Terriglobales; family Acidobacteriaceae; genus Edaphobacter. The sequence continues at coordinate 6,571 of JANXWZ010000158.1, read as the reverse complement.
GTACGAAGCTTCTCCTCGCACTGCTTGCCATCCTGCCATCCTTCGCCTCGGCGACGGCACAGGCACCGCTTGACCCCGCTCGACTGCTGCTCCAACCGACCGACACGTGGCCCATGTACAACGGCGACTACTCCGGCCGGCGCTTCAGCTCGCTGAAGAAGATCAACGAGACGACGGTTAAGAACCTTCAGCTCGCGTGGTCCTTCAGAGCCTCAGGTCCTCCCGCTCTGCGGAGTGCCCGCATTGAAGCGACTCCGCTTCAGGTCGATGGCGTGCTGTACTTCACCGTCCCCACCATGGTGTGGGCGGTCGACGCGCGCACCGGCGTTGAGTTGTGGAACTTCCACTGGGATAACAAGGGCGGCAACCTGATCGGCAATCGCGGCGTCGCGATGTACAAGGACACCCTCTACTTCGAGACCGCCGACTGCAATCTTGTCGCGCTGGACAACAAGACCGGCAAGGAAAAGTGGCACACCCCGATCGGCAGCCTCGAGGAGATGTACTACGCCTCCACCGCGCCAATGGTGGTCAAAGATCACGTGATCGTCGGCATCAGCGGCGACGATTTCGACATCCCCGGCTACATCGAATCGCACGACCTCGCCACCGGCAAGCTGCAATGGCGCTGGTACTCGCACCCCAACCCAGGCGACCCCGAGGCCGCCACCTGGCCCAACGAAGATGCCATGATGCACGGCGGCGGCATGACCTGGGTTCCCGGCACCTACGACCCTGAGCTGAACCTCTATTACGTCGGCACAGGCAACGCCCAGCCCGTCATCGCCGGCGATTCGCGCCTCGGTGCCAACCTCTACACCGGCAGCATCGTGGCTCTCAATCCTGACACCGGCAAGCTCGCCTGGTACTTCCAGCCCAACCCCCACGACACCCACGACTGGGATGCCGTGCAGACGCCAATCCTGTTCAACGGAACGATCGAAGGCAAGGAGCGGAAGTTGCTCGCGCAGGCCAGCCGTAACGGCTGGTTCTTCGTGCTTGACCGCACCACCGGCAAAGCTCTCGTAACGCAGCCCTTCACTAAACAGAACTGGACCAGCGGAGTCAACGCGCAGGGCCAGCCCATTCCCAACGCCAAGAAGGATCCTCAAGGCGATGGAGCCCTGGTATCGCCCAACCAGGCTGGTGCTGCCAACTGGCCGCCACCAAGCTTCAGTCCCGCTACCGGCCTCTTCTACGTGAACTCGATGGACGCCTACAGCGAGTATTACGTCTTCGACGCCGACGGCAAGCCGGAAGGCTGGGCGGGCAACGACCGGGGCGGCTGGTCCCAGGTAGCCTTGCGCGCCATCGACTACAAGACCGGCAAGATCAAGTGGAGCCACACCTATCCCACCGGGACTAACCGTTCAGGCATCCTCTCGACCGCCGGAAATCTCGTCTTCGCCGGCGATACCTCCACCAATTTCATCGCCTTCAACGCACAAACCGGTGCAATCGTCTGGCACGCAGGACTTGGCGCCCCCTTGATCAACGGAGCCATCACCTACGATCTCGACGGCCACCAGTACCTCGTCACTTCAGCCGGCGACACGCTCTACGCCTTCGTGCTTCCCTAAAGGTGGCGCTCGCTTGGCTGAACCATCGACGACGCGAACTCGACCGGCTACGCGACGACGCTTCGTCTCCACGAACATCAACGCAGTCAGGAGGGCTGGGGCCTTGGCGCTTCTCTGACGGGTAGCCCGGAAGCCTAACCAGGCATGGCCGACCGCAACCACTGCTCCATCTGCTCGTGCCCCACCAGCCCTGCCTGCTGGAAGGCAATCTTCCCGGCGACGAGCACCACGAAGTTCGGAATCCCACGAACCTGATACCGCGCCGAAAGCTCCGGACAGGCCTCCGTATCCACCTTCAGCACGAGTGCCTGCCCTGCCATGTCACTAGCCGTCCGTACCACCTCCGGCGCTGCCGTCCGGCACGGACCGCACCAGCTAGCCCAGAAGTCCACGAGCACGGGAACTTTCGCCCCCTGAACGATTTCGTCAAATAGAGCAGCATCAACCGCCAACGGCTCGGCAAGCGGGGGAAGCGCTGTCTGGCAAGCCCCGCAACGCCCAGTCCGGCTCAAGTTCGGAGCCCCAACTCGATTCTTCTGTCCACACTGCGCGCACTTGCGAATGACAGGCATGCAAACCTCCGTACCCCAAAAACATACCCTATGTTCGATGCAGTATTCCCGCATCGAACATAGGGTTTTACTTCAACCACCGAACCAACGCCAGCCTAAGCCAGGTCGAAGCGATCCAGGTTCATCACCTTCGTCCAGGCTGCCACGAAGTCCCGCACAAACACCGCCTGCGAGTCGCCGCACGCATACACTTCAGCCAGCGCACGAAGCTGTGAGTTTGACCCGAAGACGAGATCGACGACAGTCCCCATCCACTTCAGTTCGCCCGACGTCCGATCCCGGCCTTCGAGCACAGCTTCGTTGTCGGCTGACTTCTGCCACTTCGTCGCCATATCCAGCAGATTCACGAAGAAGTCGTTCGTCAGAACGCCGGGCTGCTTCGTAAACACACCCAACCCATCCTTCGTCACATTCAGCGCCCGCAGCCCGCCGATCAGCGCCGTCATCTCCGGCGCGGTCAGTGTCAACAGGTTCGCCTTGTCGATCAGCAACTCGGCGGCAAACTTCTCGTTACCCTTCTTCACCCAATTGCGGAACCCATCGCCCATCGGCTCCAGTGGCGTGAACGAGTGGATATCCGTCTGAGACTGCGAGGCATCGGTACGACCCGGCGAGAAGGGAACCGCGACCTCATGACCAGCCGCCTTAGCTGCCGCCTCAATCGCCGCGCTACCGCCCAGAACAATCAGGTCAGCCAGCGAGATCTTCTTGCCGCCCGCATTGAATTCGCCTTGGATCGTCTCCAGCGCAACAAGAACCTTCGCAAGCTCTTCCGGCTGGTTGACTTCCCAATCCTTCTGCGGCATCAGGCGAAGACGGGCGCCGTTGGCACCGCCGCGCTTGTCGCCGCCGCGGAATGTCGACGCCGAAGCCCAGGCCGTGGTAACGAGTTGCGTAACGCTGAGCCCTGAGGCCAGAATCTTCGCCTTCAGCGCGGCGATATCCTCAGCGCCAACCAATTCGTGATCGACGGCCGGAACCGGATCCTGCCAGATCAGAACCTCACTCGGAACCAGCGGTCCAAGATACCGCGCCAACGGCCCCATATCGCGGTGCGTCAGCTTGAACCACGCACGCGCAAAGGCGTCGGCCAACTCCTCCGGATGCTCCAGCCAGCGCTTGGTGATCGTCGCATAGCTCGGGTCGATCTTCAACGCCAGGTCCGTCGTAAACATGATCGGCGCATGGCGCCTGGCCGGATCGTGCGCATCGGGAACCGTACCCGCACCCGCGCCATCCTTCGGAATCCACTGATGCGCGCCGGCTGGGCTCTTGGTCAGTTCCCAGTCGTACTTCCAGAGGTTTTCGAGGTAGTTGTTATCCCACTTCGCGGGGCTCGTGGTCCACGCGCCTTCCAGCCCGCTGCTGATCGTATCCACACCCTTACCGGTTCCGAAGGTATTGTTCCAGCCGAAGCCCTGCTGTTCGATCGGCGCGCCCTCCGGCTCCGGGCCCACATACTTGTTCGGGTCCGCAGCGCCATGAGCCTTGCCGAAGGTGTGTCCGCCCGCGATCAGCGCAACCGTCTCCTCGTCATTCATCGCCATGCGCGCAAACGTCTCGCGAATGTCCTTTGCCGATGCGACCGGGTCCGGGTTGCTGTTGGGGCCTTCCGGATTCACATAAATCAGACCCATCTGCACCGCTGCCAACGGGTTATCCAGCTGCCGATCACCCTTGTACCGCTCGTCGCCCAGCCAGGTTGTCTCGGGTCCCCACCAGATGTTCTCTTCCGGCTCCCAGATGTCTTCGCGTCCACCGGCAAAGCCAAAGGTCTTAAAGCCCATCGACTCCAGCGCCACATTTCCCGTCAGAATGAACAGGTCGGCCCACGAGAGCTTGCGGCCATACTTCTGTTTGATCGGCCAGATCAGCCGCCGCGCTTTGTCCAGGCTCACGTTATCCGGCCAGCTGTTCAGCGGAGCAAACCGCTGCGAACCCGAACCGGCCCCGCCACGGCCATCCGCGATGCGGTAGGTACCGGCAGCGTGCCACGCCATACGGATGAAGAAGGGACCATAGTGGCCATAATCCGCCGGCCACCAGTCCTGCGAGTCGGTCATCAGGGCGTGGAGGTCCGCGATCACGGCATGCAGATCAAGCGTCTTGAACTCCTCGGCATAGTTGAACGACTCATCCATGGGGTTCGACTTCGGCCCCTGCTGGTGAAGAATCTTCAGATTCAGCTGATTCGGCCACCACTGCGCGTTCGCCGGTGTTCCGGCCAGAGTATTTTTGCGTTCGCCGCCCGAAAACGGGCACTTTGCTTCGTTTGACAAGGTTTTCTCCTCGGTATTTCCCCAAGTTTACCAGCCGGTTCAGTCTAAAATTCCGGAATCGATTGCGGCAGACCGGTTTTTTGATGGGATACAAATCGAAGGGAGATTGCTAATGCCGGTCAGACCACTGCCGCACCACGAACGCATTACTGACTCCACCTTCCGGCTTGCCGTGGACCTCATCGACTCCGGCCAGTCGGATGCCCTGCAGGCATTCCTGCGAGCACATCCAGGGTTGATCCAGCAACACATCTTGTTTGAAGCCGGCAACTACTTCCGCTCCCCGACCCTGCTCGAATTCATCGCCGAAAACCCGATCCGCCACGCCAAACTTCCCGCCAACATCGTCGAAGTCACCCGCGTCATCCTGGACGCCAAACCATCGCACGAAGCCCGCAACGAAGCCCTGATGCTGGTCGCAACCGGACGCATAGCCCGCGAGTCCGGGGTGCAAATCCCACTGATCGATCTCCTCTGCCAGCATGGTGCCGATCCCAGTTCGGCCGCGCGGGCCGCAGCGGTCCACGGCGAACACGAAGCGGCCCGCGCGCTACTGCGCAACGGAGCCAAGCTGGGCCTGCCAGTAGCCGCCGCACTCAAGCTCCTCCCCGAATTCGACGCGCTACTGCCGTCAGCAAGCCCCGCCGACCGCCAACTCGCCCTGGCCGTCGCGGCGAAGTTCGGTCACCTGGATATAGTCCATTCGCTACTCGACGCCGGCGAAGACCCCAACCGCTACAACCCACCCGGCGCCCACTCCCACGCTACGCCGCTGCATCTAGCCGCCGCAGCCGGACACGAAGCGGTCGTCCGCCTTCTGGTAGAGCGCGGCGCCCAGCTCGATCTTGAAGATGTTCTATGGCACGGCACCCCTGCCGATTGGGCAGCGCACGAGGGCAAGGCCGAGGTAGAACGTTTTCTGCGGGACAGGGAAGCGGCAACCTCAAACGTCACTCCCTGAATTCCCAAAACGGGAACTCCTGCCTCGACCGGTCTCCGCTCGGTTCTCCTTGCCGAACGGTTCTGCACTGCCAACGATTAGACTCCAACCCATGAGCCTCCAAATCACCGGCGTCCCGCTGCCGGTGCGCATGACCTTCGACAAGCCGCTGACCGACGACGAACTCCTGCAATTCAGCGCAGGGAATGAGGTGGTGTGGATCGAGCGCGAGGCGGACGGAGCGCTTTACGTAAAGCCGATTTGGGACACTGTGAGTGGTGCCCGTTGTGGATATGTGAATGCCGAGTTGTTCCAATGGGCTCGCGCCGACGGACGCGGCCAGTGTTTCGGTGGGGCGGGATGGTTGCTGCCGGATGGATCGATGCGCGGCGCTCCTGTCTCCTGGGCATTGAACGAGCGGCTTGAAACACGAAGCGAGGCCGAGCGAAAGGGTTACGCAAGACTAGCGCCGGACTTCATCGTGGAGGTGATGTCGGCCTTCGACGACCCCGTCTACATGAGACGCAAGATGGACCAGTGGATCGCAAACGGCGTGCAGGTGGCTTGGTTGATTGAAGGCGACGAACGCCGCGTGACGATTTATCGAGGGGGTGAGGAGCCTGAAGTTCAACAGAATCCGACATCCATGCAAGGATCTGGCCCGGTGCGCGGATATAAGCTGCCGATGAGAAGGGTCTGGGACTAACCGCACAGCCGCGTAAAAGACAGTTGCATTGTATCCGCCTTCCGGTACTATTGGCCCTATTCACTGTTGGGTTAACCAATGAGAACCTTTTACGACATCTTGGGCCTATCGGAAGGCGCCGATCAGGCGACCATCCGGTCGACCTATCTGCGGCTCCTGCAGATCTATCACCCCGACCACAACAGGGATTCCGCCGCTGGCGCTAAAACAACCGAGTTAATTGAGGCATATACCGTCCTGATTGATCCGGCGAAACGCAAAGCTTATGACGAATCGCTGCGTCCCACGGCTTCAAGTTCAACGCGCACCGATCAAGCCCAACGAGCGCCGGACGCTCAGATAGAGGAGATCGTTTGCCAAGTCTGTAAGGTCCAAGATGAGAGCTTACGAGTTTCGATAATGTATTGGGTGGTGTCATTACTTGTGATTACACGAAGGGGAGGCAAAGCAGGAATCTGGTGCGCGAAATGTCGGGTCACTCAGGCATTTGCGTG
>JANXWZ010000138.1 GCA_025350865.1 Rhodanobacteraceae bacterium | reverse complement strand
CCTAAATCCACCCCAACCCACAACCACCGTCATTCTGAGCGAAGCGAAGAATCTCCGTATTTCGCTTTTGCCGTTGCATTTGCCGTTGTTCCCGGCTTCAGCCCCGGGGGTACGCCTTCTTATCACCAACACGAACCTCTGTCCCGCGCATCAACACCACATAAACTCCCGCCGACAAAAAGAACCCAACAAACCAAGCATAGTCATACAGAAAATGCACCCTAGGCACAAACACCCCAATCAAAGCGCAAAAAACGCCAACCACCAACGCCACAATCGCCCTCCAATTGAAGCCCGAACCATACTCATACAAACCATTCCGCTTATAAAGCTCCGCCACTTCGAGATGCCGGTGCCGCAATAAAAAATAATCAGCCACCATAATCCCAGCTACCGGTCCCAGCAATCCAGAATATCCAACCAGCCACCCGAAAATATAGTTCCCGAATGAAGCCATCAGCTTCCAGGGCATCATGGCCAACCCCAGAAAGCCCGTAATCAAGCCACCCGTCCGGAAGCTAATATACTTCGGCGCAAGATTTGAAAAATCATTGGAAGGCGAGACTACGTTCGCTCCGATGTTCACATTCAATGTAGCCGTAAGAATACTGATAAGCGCGATGAACGCAATCCAAGGCTGATGAAATCTGCCCAGCAGAGTAATCGGGCTCCAGATCGCCTCGCCAAACACCACCGTGCTCGCCGACGTACACGCAATCCCGATAAAGCTGTACAGCGTCATCGCCACCGGCAAGCCGAACGCCTGACCGAAGATCTGCGAGTCCTGCGACTTCGCATACCGCGTAAAGTCCGGAATGTTGAGCGACAGGGTAGCCCAGTACCCCACCATCGCCGTCAGCATCGGAAAGAAGAAGTGCAGGAACGCCCCGGTCGTCGCGAGCTTCGAAGGTGCCGAAAGCATGGGCCCAAAGCCACCCGCTTTGTTCGTCATATAGGCCATCAGAGCCAGCGACATCACCAACAGAAACGGCGCCGAAAAACTCTGCAGAAAGCGAATCGACTCGACCCCGCGCCACACGACGACCATGTTCAATAGCCAGAAGCCGAGGAAGCAAATCCAGATGACCGACGGCATCGCAGCCGTCGCGGGCCACAGCACATTCACCATCGCGGAGATCGACTGCCCGCCGATCCACGACTGAATCCCAAACCAGCCGCACGCTACCACGGCTCTCAGCACAGCTGGGATATTAGCCCCGCGCGTCCCAAAGCTCGCCCGCACAAACACTGGAAACGGTATTCCATACTTCGCCCCGGCATGAGCATTCAGCAGCATCGGGATCAGCACGATCAGGTTCCCAAGCAGGATCGTCCCCACCGCCTGGTACCAGTTCATGCCGCCAGCAATCAACGACGACGCCAGCATATACGTCGTCACCTCCATCGACATCGAGAACCACAACGCAATGTAGTTGTACGTACCCCACGTCCGCTGCGCAGGCGTCGTCGGCGCAAGGTCGTCGTTGTACAGTCGGCTATCGTGCGGCACTGGAACGTCGATCAAAACAGCTCTCCCGCATTCGCTCTACGCTTCAAAAACTTCCCGCGTCCCGGCTCACCAATAAACCTTCCTGCGTCCACAATCAACTCGCCGCGTGAGAACACCCTAGCGACATTGCCCTTCACCTGCCATCCCTCAAACATGGAATAGTCCGTCGCCATCGCCTGCGTCGCCGATGAAATCGTATAGTCGGCCTTCGGATCCCACAGCAGAATATCCGCGTCCTTCCCCACCGCAATCGCGCCCTTCGAATCCATGCCAAACACCCGAGCTGGTTCCGCAGCCGTCAACGCCACAAACCGTTCCGGCGAGATCAGCCCCGCGTTTACGCCAAAGTGCCACATCAGCTGCATCCGATTCTCAATCCCCGGCCCGCCGTTGGGGATCTTCGTAAAGTCATCCTTGCCCAACGACTTCTGATCCCCAAATCGAAACGGACAGTGGTCGGTCGAGACCACGCACAGCGCACCGTCCGCCAACGCCTCCCACAGTCTGGCCTGGTTCTTCTTCTCGCGCAGCGGAGGCGTGAACACATACTTCGCGGCCTCGAAGCTCTCATCCGGCATCTGCTCCTCAAGCGACAGCACTAGGTACTGCGTACACGTCTCGGCCAGTGCCCGCACCCCACGCTCCTGTGCATGCTTCAACTCGCGCAGTGAATCCTCATTCGACAGATGCACAATGTACACCGTCGCCCCGGCCATATCGGCCAGCGCAATCGCACGATGCGTAGCCTCCGCCTCCGCCCGTGTGGATCGGCTGAGCGCGTGCCACACCGGCGCCGTATGCCCCGCAGCCAGAGTCTGCGCCACAACGACATCGATCGCACTGCCGTTCTCCGCGTGGATCAGGCACAGCGCATTCAGCTTCGCGGCCCGCTGAAATACCCTGAACATAAGCCCGTCGTCGATCATCAATACATTCGGATAGGCCATGAAGAGCTTGAACGTAGAGACCCCGCGATCCAGCATCGCCTGCATCTCATCCAGCGTCTCGAAGTTTGGCCCAAGGTCGGTGATCGCCATATGCAGCGAGTAATCCACGCACGCGTTGCCGACAGCCTTCGCATCCCACGTCGCCAGCGCCTCGGCCAGCGTATGCCCGCGCGACTGCAGGGCAAAGTCGATCACCGCAGTAGTCCCGCCAATCGCCGCTGCCCGCGTCCCGGTCAGGTAATCATCCGCCGAGGTCGTCCCGCCAAACGGCATATCCAGATGCGTATGCACATCAATCCCACCCGGCATCACCAGCAAGCCTGTAGCGTCAACAAGCGTATGACCATCCGCCGGAAGGTCCGCGCCAACCGCCGCAATCTTCTCGCCTTCGATGAGGACATCGACCTGTACAGTCGAGTCCGCGTTAACGACAGTTCCGTGTTGAATCAGAATTCCCATTGCTCAGCTCCTCGTTGGCGTTGCACTCCGCTCTTCCCACGTCTCCGCCGTCAACCCATTCTCAACCCGATCCATCGTGATGCACCCATCCACCGGGCAAACCAGCGAGCACAAGTTACACCCAACGCACTCATCCTGATCCACCCTCGGAATACGTTCAAGCGGCGTTACAGATGAATTCACGCCTGCGCCGTTCATATCCAGCTTCGGGATCGGCGTCATCGTAATTTTCCTGCCGGACGCCGCAAACACCTGCCCCGGTGTCGGCATGCCGTGGGGATTCGGCTCGTGCTGCGCATACCGAGGGTCTGTCCCCGTCTCAATCATCTGCAGCCCACCGCTAGCCCGATCCAGATGGATGCACTGGTGTGCCCCATCCCAGCAAGCCGTGTAACAAAGCTGGCACCCAATACATTTGGCCGCATGAATCTTCGCGACGATGCGGTAGTTCAGGTTCAGCCGCTTCCACTCCGTCACGTTCGGCAGACTCAACCCCCGAAAGTCCTCGATCGTCTCAAATCCCTTTTCGCCCATCCAGTTCAGTAGCCCATCCGCCATGTCCTCGACGATGCGGTATCCGTAGTGCATAGCCGCCGTACACACCTGCACATTGCCGCAGCCCAGCAGGAAAAATTCAGCCGCATCGCGCCACGTGGCTATCCCGCCAATTCCTGAGGTGGGCAAACAAGCCAGCGGATCACTCTGGATCTGCTGCACCATGTTCAACGCAATCGGCTTCACCGCCGGCCCGCAATACCCTCCATGCGAGCTCTTGCCATCCACCATCGGCCTTGGCTCAAACGTATCCAGATCGATGCTCGTAATCGAATTGATCGTATTGATCGCCGACAGCGCGTCGGCCTTGGCACGCTTTGCCGCCCGCGCCGGCATGCGTATGTCGCTGATGTTCGGCGTCAGCTTCACGATCACCGGTGTCCGCGCCTTCTCCTTCACCCACTCCGTAATCTGCTGGGCGTACTCCGGGACCTGCCCCACAGCCGAACCCATGCCGCGCTCGCTCATGCCGTGCGGACATCCAAAGTTCAACTCCAGCCCGTCCGCCCCCGCGTCTTCCGCGCGAGAAACCATCTCGTGCCACGTCTCACGCTTCGACTCCACCATCAACGATGCAATCACCACATGCTTCGGATACCGCCGCTTCACCTCTGCAATCTCGCGCAAATTGGTCTCTATCGGACGGTCCGAGATCAGCTCGATATTGTTGAACCCCATCATCTTACGGCCTTCAAAGTCGATCGACGAATAGCGCGAACTCACGTTTGTAATCGGCTCGCCGATCGTCTTCCACACCGCGCCGCCCCAGCCCGCATCGAATGCCCGCATAATCTGCTCGCCGCAGTTAGTCGGCGGCGCACTCGCCAGCCAGAACGGATTGATGCACTCGATCCCGGCGAAGTTATTCTTTAGCGTTGGCAAGCGTTGCTCCCTTCCCCGTTCCGCCAATAGTCCTATCTGCACTCATGATCCACCAAGTGGTTTTGGATAGTGACGTAAGTCTTTCCAACGTTGAGGCTCACCACGTTGTGGTAGGTGCTTGTTAGACCACTCGGAACACAGAGGCTAACGTCAGAAGGCGAGTTCCAAAGGACCTTCGAGACCTCCAAATATAAGCCGTGAAGAACCAGACTCTTCTGAGACTTCCCATTCACCAGAAGATGGGCATAGACATCAGTCGAGCCCGATGACATGGGGCCATCGCCGTCGGTCGTCTCGATAGTGTAGAAAATTTCCGATCTAGGCGATTTCACTAGTTCGATTTTGTCCGGCTTCGAGCACCCCAGCATCGGGGTGGCGGCCAAGGCGATATAGAGGAAGCACTTTCTCATTTGCCACCCAGCCATGCGGCGATTCCGCGCCCCGCGCGTTTGCCATCTGCAACCGCATCTACTACTTCGCGGCCACCATTTGTGCAATCCCCACCCGCAAAATACTTTGCGTTCGAGGTCTGCCCGGTAGCCCTGTCAATCACAATTCGACCCCGCTCAATCGTCAGTCCGGCATCGCCAAGAAAACCAGTGTGAGTAGCCTGGCCAATCGCCAGCACCACCATTCCCACGCGAACAGAAAATTCGCTACTCGCAACCGCAACGAGCGACCCGTCGCTACTTACCTCAAGCGACGTCACGCGAATCCCGTCGACCCTGTCTGTCCCCTCAATCGCAGTGATGCCCTTGTACCAGTGAAACCGCACGCCCTCCTGCTTGGCATGCTCATACTCAAACGAAAACGCCGACATCTGCTCCGGCCCGCGCCGGTACACCATAAATACCTCTTCCGCGCCTAGTCGGACTGCCGCATTAGCCGCGTCAATCGCTGTATTACCTGCGCCAATCACAGCAACCCGCTCAGAGATATGAGTCAACGCACCCGTCTTATACCCGGCAATCAGATCGAGCGCATTCGTCACTCCCGGCAGATCTTCTCCCGCAACACCGAGCTTGTGAATCGCCCCCAGTCCGGCGCCGATGAACACCGCATCATGCGCCGCTTCCAACTTCTTCAACCGAGCCGAATCTACCGTCGTCCCGAAGTGAAACTCCACCCCCAGCCGCCGAATCATGTCGATCTCGCGCAAGCTCTCCGCCAGCGGCAGCTTGTACTCGGCGATCCCATACGAATTCAACCCGCCAGGCAGCGGTCGCGCATCGTAAATCGTCGCCGCAATGCCGTGCCGCCGAAGCTCCGCCGCACAAGCCAGCGAAGCCGGCCCCGCGCCAATCAAAGCGACACATTTGCCGCTCGCAGCCGGGGGCACAAACGGCACCCGATCTCCAGCCGCATGGAACGCATCCATCGCAAACCGCTGCAACCTTGCGATCTCAATCGGCTGCTTGTTGTACCGATGCATCACACAAGAGCCCTCGCACAATACATCCACCGGGCACGCACGCGAGCAACTCGCCCCGAGAATATTCGCATCCAGAATCGCCTGCGCCGAGCCCGCCAGGTTCCCCGTCGCAATCTTCTTGATGAACTTCGGCACGTCGATGTGCGTCGGACAAGCCGTCATGCAAGGCGCGTCGAAACAATACAGGCAGCGGTTCGACTCCACCACCGCAGCCTGTTGTTCGAACGGCGGATGCAGGTCGCCGAACTTCGCAGCCATCTCTGGCGGTGTGGGGCTTAGCTTATGAAACGTGACCGGCTCGCTCATCGTTCTCCTTGCGGGAAATTCGGAACGGGAGAGATGATTATGCATCATCGAAATCAACTAGACAGCAGAATCCTGCAGCAGCGAATCCAGGGTCTTAGCAGCCAGCTTCGCAAACGCCTCGACAGCCAGTTCCAAATGCTCCCGCCGCGTATCTTCTTCGCGATTATGGCTCAGCCCCTTCAGCGACTGCACAAACATCATCACCGTCGGAATCCCGCACCGGCAAACCTCCGCCGCATCATGCAGCGGCCCCGACGGCAACTGTGGAGGCACAGCCCCTGTCAGCTCTTCAATTGCCTCCGCCGCAAAACCCATCAGCTTCGCGCTGAACGGGATCGGCTCAATCGACCAGATGCGCTTCCACTCGACCGAGCAGCCTTCCTCAACCGCAAACCGCTCGCTTGCGGCTTTGACTTCCGCAAACATCTGCGCCAACACGCCCGCACCCAGATCGCGCATATCCAGCGTCGTCTCGCACCGCCCGACCACCGCAGTCACGATCCCCGGGAACGTCTTCACGCTTCCCATCGTCGCCACCGCATCCGGATGCTTCATCGCAATCGGCCGAATCTCCAGCGCCAACTTCGCCGCAGCCGCCAGCGCATCGCGCCGTGCTGTCATCGGTGTCGACCCAGAATGCGCCTCCTGTCCGAAAAAAGTGACCGCATGACGCTCCACACCCTTGGTCCCCGCGACCACCGCGAGCGGCAGCCCCATCCGCTCCAGCACCGGCCCCTGCTCGATATGCAACTCCAGATACGCCGCGGCGTTCTTCTGCTCAACCGCCGCATCGCCAATCCGTTCAACCAAAACTCCGCAAGAAGCCAGCGCAGCCTCCAGCGTCACGCCGTCTCGATCTGTCTTGATACGGTCTGCCTCCACCGACTGCGTCCCCGCAAACGCCGACGACCCCAGCAGACTGCGCCCAAACCGCGCCCCCTCTTCATCGGCAAAGTCCACCAGCCGAATCGTTACCGGCGGCCTGCCTGCATACTCCTCACTGAGCGAGCGCAGCACCTCGAGGCCCGCCAACATGCCGAGACACCCATCCAGCCAGCCGCCATTCGGCACCGAATCCAGATGGCTCCCCAGCACCAGCGCCCTATCGCTCACCCCGCGCAGCGTCACCCAAAGATTGCCCGCCGCATCGTAGTGCCGCTCGATGCGATCCTGGTGCGGCAGCGCGTTTACCAGCTCCGTAAACCACGCCCGAGCCTTAAGCCACGTCTGGGTCCACGCCACCCGCTGCGCGCCCATCTCGTCGCCGGTCAGTGCCCGTAACCCTTCCAGATTTGCCAGTACCCGGCCCGCATCCGCCGCCATCAGGTGCTCCTCATTCGATCATCGGACTAATACTCAGAAATACGCTCCAGCGCCTCGACATCGGACAAATCCCGATGCCGTCCAACCTGTAGCTTATTCTCAATCAAGTCCGATTTCGAAATGAACGGAATCCGATAGCCCTCGATCTCGGTCTCAATTCGATTACGCCACACCTGATCGAACGGCATCTCGCCGATGGATGCGAGGATGTCGATATGGTCTTCGTTGGGACCGAAGCGAAGGTGCTCCTGGTCGTCGAGAAGATCGGAGTAGTCCAACCCTTCAAGCGGCACGCCCAGTCCCCGTAGCGCCTCGAAAGCTGCCCGAGCATTGTCTTCCGTGGGTCGAATAAAGATATCCAGATCGTTCGTCGTACGCACATAGCCGTGGGTAATCACCGCCACTCCACCGACGACGGCGTAGTCAACCTTTGCGGCGAGAAACGCGGCTAGGACTGAAATCTGCTTCGAATGCATCGAGATCGATTCCTCGCATCTTGTACATGCGTCTAGTCAGCGCGGTAGCCCCGGCAAGACGTTCCGGAATTGTCTTGCTCTGCCAGTAAGCGAGTTGCTCCAGCTGGCCCTGCGCAGAAGTCAGCTTTCTAGGAGCCCACTGTTCGTCATCCGGCATGATTCGCTCCTCGAATGCGTCTTTGGTGGGCCCACCAGGACTTGAACCTGGAACCAACGAATTATGAGTTCGCTGCTCTAACCAATTGAGCTATAGGCCCTTCAACAACTTACGCGGTCCGCCGGAATGCGTGATGGGACGTTTGTAGGGACGTTTTTCTTTCCATCTTGGCGACAGACCTCGCATTGAACGCTTCCAAGCGCTTGAAAGCCGTCTCGCAGCTATCTGGTGTTGGGTGAACGTACCGTTGGGACATCACAACGCTTGCATGCCCCGCCAGCCTCATAATTGTAAACGCATCAGCTCCAGCCTCTCCCAAGCGCGTCAGGAACGTGTGACTACCTTCGTCGGACGCCTTCGGAGCGCGTCCAAGTAGAAACCACTCGCATACTTGCGCTGTGCAGCATTCCCCCTCCAGTTGCACAAGGGGACACTTGGCGGAGCCGTAAGCGCAATGACGCAGCGATTGCCTTGTCTGGGGGGCTTTCAATCTTGCAAGCATTCGTCGAAAAGCGGCAGAAGTTTCATGGCATGGTTTCCGCCCTCTGGATCCCACACTTTGGGCACGTCAGAACTGCTCCACGGGTTAGAGCGACGTGCCGCCGGACGAGCTTAGTCAGCTAACGGAACGTTGGACGGGATTGCGTCTCTGTTAGGAGCTTTCTCAATGATTTCAAAATGGACCCGACACGAACAGAAGTCGCAGTCCGCTTCGTTCGCGCCTTCGGACACTCCTGTTACCGGAAACGTCCGGAGGCATTCAGAACAAGTGACCGCGACCGTCCCTTTATTGTTCATCACCCATACCGCAGCCTTATCGGATTTACCAACTCTCGGTCGTGTCGGAAGCTCATGCAACAAATCGACGATGCGCTCGAAGAGTTCTGGAATCGTGTACGCACCTTTGGAAAAAAAAGCGTCAGCGAGCACGGTTTCAGGTACAGACACGCCCAGGAATTCTCCCGAAATTACAATTACGGGAATAATGGGAAAACGGCGTCGGACAACGGACAGGAACTCAAATCCATTCATGTTCGGCATCCGGAGGTCCGAAATGATGATGTCCGGAAGCGATTGCTTCAAGGCGGCTAGACCTTCAAAGCCGTCTTCAGCGCAGACGACCTCATAGCCTTGCGCTTCGAGTAAGAGCTGGCCTATGTTTCGGAGGGCTTCTTCGTCGTCGACGACCAGGATGCGGTAACGAAATGTACGTTGGGTCACGGAGACTCTCTTTCGACGATGGGTACGCCAACCGAAAGTATACAGTCCGAACATACTGATCGCGCCGTCTTAGGGGCGAGTCCCCCCAAACCTCATCGAGTTCGGGCGTGGTAGCGCAAGAGATTCTTAAACCGGAAACCAATTGAGCTATGGGCCCTTGCCATTGCCGCCACTTCGAGTGTAGCGGAAATGCCTGTTTCCCCCCGTGCCGAATGTCCCCGCAGGATGATATTCTGCTCGCACCCAAGGAGCCTACCCAATGGAATCCACCCAGCCCAAAGTGCCTGTCGAAGCTGTAGCTCTCTACAACAAGTTCATCCACGGCGGGGTGACGCGCCGTGCGTTCATGGATGGCATCCAGAAGATCGCCGTCGGCACCATGGCCACGACCGCGATGGTCGAAGCCCTGATGCCGAACTACGCGGCCGGCCAGCAGGTCTCGCCCACGGACAACCGCATCAAGGCCAGCTACGAGACCGTTCCCTCGCCCAACGGCAACGGCTCCATCAAGGGCTATCTGGTGCGTCCCATCAGCGCCGACACCCGCTCCGAGAAGCCGTCCAAGCTGCCCGGCGTCATCGTCATCCACGAGAATCGCGGCCTCAACCCGCACATTGAAGATGTCGCCCGGCGCTTCGCCATGCAGAACTTCATGGCCTTCGCGCCCGACGGCCTCACCTCGCTCGGCGGCTTCCCCGGCGACGACTACAAGGGCGGCCAGATGTTCTCCAAGGTCGACGGCAAGAAGATGGCCGAAGACATGGTCGCCTCTGCCCAGTGGCTGAAGGCGCGCCCCGACTGCTCCGGCAAGATCGCCGTCACCGGATTCTGCTACGGCGGTAGCATGTCGAACACGCTCGCCGTCCGGCTGGGAGCCGACCTCTCCGCAGCCGCACCCTTCTACGGCGGACCACCGGCCGACGCCGATATCCCGAAGATCAAGGCTGCCATCATGGCGCATCACGGCGAACTCGACACCCGCCTGGCCCAGGGTTGGCCGGCCTACGACAAGGCTCTGACTGCCGCCGGCGTCCCGCACGAGGGCTACATCTACCCCAACTGCGTCCACGGCTTCAACTGCGACGCCACCCCGGAGCGCTACAACAAGGCCGCCGCCGATCTCGCCTTCCAGCGCACCATCGACTGGTTTAACAAATACACACGCGCCTAAACTCGCACTCTCGATTACACAAGAGGTGAGGCCATGGCCTCACCTCTTCTGTTTTTCGTCCCTTTGTCTGTCGTCTTTTTTGTCATCCCACAGGGATCTGCGGTTGTCGTAGCTTTTGCACTACCGCACGCACAAGCGCCTAATTCGCCCCATCCGCCTTCGCAAACCGAACCGTGTAGTCCCCGATCCGCTTTCCGTGCGTCAACCCCGCCGAGATATCGCTCGGGTAATGAATCCCCCCATAAAGCCGCGACATGGCCGCTTCCTGCGCCTGGGCGTTGAAGTAGGAAACCCCCGACGGAAAGATGTACGACAGAACATCCGCGGCCGCAGCCGAGAAGTCCGAGTGGCCGGAAACATACGCCGGAAAATTCGGCAATCCAGTCCACGTCTTGATGTTCGGATCAAGTTGCGACGGCCGCGGATTGAAGTAGAAATACTTCGCATCCCAGCACCCCACACCCGCGTCATGCATCGCCATATTCAGCAGCGCAAACGTCCGTGCAGTGCGTACTTCGCTCATCTTCGCAGCCACAATGTAAGGTACCGCGATGAAGTCCCAGTGCCCCGGCGGGGTCGGCGTGCTCACCCCATCCGCCCATTTGTAGACCGTCGCCAGCTGATCGCTCGTGATGTTCGCCACCGCGCTGCGAACTGCCTGCAAATCCGTCGCCATCGCCGCCGAGTGCGTTCCCGGCGGCGGAGCGGGCCGCTCGTTCACGAAGTCGGACGGCTGCATCATCCAGCCCTGCACCGACCCGAACAGCGGCAGCATGGGAGGGCGGGGAGGGCCATCCTGGCTGATCCATGGAACTTCACCTTTGGCCGTCGCGGTAGCCGCGAGCCCGGCCCAGATCGTCGCATTGCCCCCAGCCGCCTTGAATCCATCGCTCCCCGCGCGAGCCGAGACGACAGTCGCCACCGCCTGCCCAAGCGCCAGGCCCGCAGCGATGTCGCTGGCCGTCGCCCGCCCTGCCAGTTGGGCTGCCTGCTGCTGCTGCGCCGCAAGGGCGTCGATCTCGACCGCGTTAGTCGGGAATAGCAGCTTCAAAATCGCCGCGTTTACCCCCGCCTCCACCGCGTCCTCCGACGGATACGACGGCACCTGCGTGTCCGGCATCAGCGCCTTGATCTTCGAGTCGGTCTTGGACGGCGCCGGCCGGTTGTACTGGTATTTGGCATACCACGCCACCTTCAGCGCCTCGTACTGCGCGACAGCCGCGTAGCTATATGCACGGGCTGCATACGGAGGATTGCTGAACGGAAACTGCGGGTTCGCAAACGGATTCGCGGGGTTCGGCGCCGGATAGCTGCCGTCCGGATTGGGCGACGGCGGAAGATCCTGCCGCGCCACTAGCTGGCGCATCTCCTCGTTCCACCGCAGCGCGCCGCCCGCACTCCAGTACGTAATCGCATCCTTTTGATCCGTTGTCAGACTCGCCTGCGCCGTCTCGATCGCGGTCAGCTCGGACTGATACGCCGGGCTCGTCACCGCCGCCGGAGCCGGCACCGGAATCTGTGTCGGGCTGGACAGCACGATCATCGCCCACGACCCGGCGTTGGCATCAGCGTTGCTGGCCGTGTACGCAGCCAGCGTCTCGGTGGAGGTGATGCTCTTGCCGCAGCCCCCCGTCAAAGCGGCAATACCCAACATCAAAGTGATTTTGCGTAAGGAGAACTTCATTTGCGGCCTCGCTTTTCAAACGCGAAGGTGTACAGCATCCCGACGGTGGCGGTGTTCGCCTGCCCGACGTTGCGCCCGTTCAACGTGTAGTTGTAGATCATCCAGTACTGCAGATCGTGAACCCGCGGCAGGGGAATCGTCACGGTGCCGCCGATGCGCTGATAGTTCATTCGGTTCGAAACAAAGGGCGCATCCTGCGGCCGGATATCTCCCCCGCCCCGCGTCTCATGCTGCGAGAACGTCGCCACCAGCGTCGTATCGTTTTTGCGATAGCCTCCGCCGACGGCGTACTCAAAGGTATTCGGCATCGCGACTTCGTTGCTCAGGTAGAGCTTCCCGTTGGTGAAGTATTCCTGCCGTGCCAGCGTCACATTGCCACGCAGGTTGTACATGGTCGAGCCGTTCAGGTACACCCCGTTGTGCCCCAGGTAGTTCAACGTCGCGCGTCCCCCAAGCTGCATATCCTGCGGGCCGATCGACAGCGGAAGATCATCCGGCGTATACCCCGACATCGGCACCGACCCCGACACCACCCCGATTGCTCGCAGCGCACCGACCTTGCCGACCGGCACACTCAACAGCTTCGCCTTCGCGGCAAACGTCGCATCCTGCCAGCCGCGCTGCCCATGCAGCACACCCTGGCTCGCAGACGTCCAGATGTAGGGCACGTTCACCAGCAGATTCACATGGTCCGTCAGCCCATAATTGCCCACATACGACACATTGCGCGTCGTGATCGCCCCGATGTTCGCGTTGCTGCGAAAGTTCGTACCTTCCCAGTAATGGTCCCAGGTGTCGTAGGTGTAAAACACACCGGTGCAGTACTTCAGCTTCGACAGCATGATGCCGTCATCCATTGTCTGGGCGTTCATCACCGGAGCGGCCAACACCACAATTCCCAGCAATGCAATCAACCGAGCATGGCCCAACCTCAACTTCATCGTCATTGATTCCTCTCGCGCATGGGGCAAGACGAATCATAGGCAGCAAGCAAAACTTTAGAGTCCACCCAACGATTGCTTCTCACTCCACCAAAAGATGGAGACCGCCCACCGACCAACAACTCCGTGCCCCGTTCATCGCAGTCTCATCTCGATGAGTGGGACCGCCACCAACACGTTGCCCTCACTCCACCGCATAGGGCAACATAAACCGCCCAATCTGAATCATCCCCCGCTCCGCCGGCGGCCAGATCTTCACCGGCACCACTGGCCCCGGCCCCGTCTGCGGCTTGGCCAGCGTCGCGCCCCGATCCTTTCCCGTCTCCGCGTCGTACACATGCACCATCAGGCCCTCCGGAACCCGCACCCACCCCACGACATACTCGCCGGCTTCCAACCGAATGTCGCCCCCGATCCGCAGCGGTGCCTGCGCCAGCAGATAGTGCGAGTACTTGCCATGCGCCGCATACCCCGCCGTAATCAGAACAACCGCTGCAATCACCCTGCCTCGCCCGTCGACCACGCCGCTGGCCGACGACATCTCCGTCTCAATCCGCTCCTTCTCCACCGGCGCCCGGGTCGGCAGAGCTGCCTGCAACTGCTTCGGACTAGCCGTCGTCCACACGCTCTTCGCGGCACTGGGCTTAGCCTGCGCGCAGGCCATCGAAGCCCCCATCAGCAGAATCGTCAACAGCATTTTCATCGATGGCTCACCAGTCCTCGCTGAATCGCCACTGTCGCCGCGTGAGTCCGGTCCGCGACACCCAGCTTGCCCAGCAGATTGTTAATATGCGTCTTCACAGTCGCCTCCGAA
Organism: Rhodanobacteraceae bacterium; assembly: GCA_025350865.1. Lineage (GTDB taxonomy): Bacteria > Acidobacteriota > Terriglobia > Terriglobales > Acidobacteriaceae > Edaphobacter. Next base: position 26,086 of record JANXWZ010000138.1, on the reverse strand, counting down.
ATAAACAGATCGGCCGAAATATCCTTGTTCGACCGCCCCGCCACAATCCGCTCCAGCACGCTCAGCTCGCGCGCCGTCAGCTCCTGCCCGCTCACCCGCTGCGCCAGCTTCTCCGCAACCGGCGCCGGAATATGCAGCTTGCCCTTGTGCACCGCGTGGATCGTCGTCAGCAACTCATCCAGCGGCATGCCCTTCAGCAGGTACGCACGAGCTCCCGCCTGCAGTGCGCGATAGATATCTTCCTCGCCATCGAAAGTCGTAAGCACAATAAACCGCGCCTCCGGGAACTCCGCCCGCACCCGCTTGATCGTCTCGACGCCACTGAGCTTGGGCAGTTGCAGGTCGACCAGCGTTACATCCGGCCGATGCTTGCGGAACGCCTCCACGCCCTCCAGCCCGTCGCCCACTGAGCCGACGACCTCCATGTCGTCGCTGCTCGAAAGCAGCGCGACCAGCCCCTGCCGCACCATCATGTGGTCTTCCACCAGCAGCAGACGAATTGGTTCGCTCATCGTTGTTCCTTCTCCAAAGCCAGCGGTACCCGCAACAGGATCGTAGTCCCCAACCCCGGTGCGCTCAAAATCTCAAGCGTGCCGTCGACTATCGACGCCCGCTCCTGCATCCCCACCAGCCCGTAGTGTCCTTCCTTCGCCGCCCCGCCGTCCACGTCGAACCCCGCCCCATCATCTTTGACGGTCAGCATCACCGCTTCGCTCGAATAGTACAGATCAACCGTCGTCTGGCGCGCCACTGCATGCTTCAGCGCGTTCATCAGAGCCTCATTCGCCACCCGCAGAATCTCCCGCTCCACCTGCGGCTCCAGCGCCCGATACGCCCCGCGCACCTTCACCTCGGGATGAATCGCGGCAAACGCCTCGCGCTGAGCTAATCTGGTGAGCCGCGTGGGCAACGTGTCCTGCGAGGTATTCGCGCGCAGCTCCCAGATGCTCCTCCGAGCCTCCGCCAACCCCTCCGTCACAAGCTGGCGTGCCTGCCTGACCTGCTCGATCGCCCGCTCCACCTGCCCGCGCTTCAGCTGCTGCGCCACAATATCCAGCTGCAGACTCGTGCTCACGAAGTCCTGCGTCAGCGTGTCGTGAATCTCCCGCGCCATGCGGTTCCGCTCCGCCAGCACCGCATCGAACCGCGTCCTCAACCGGCGCAGCCGCAGCAGGTACACCCCGTACACCGCAGCCCCAATCGCCAGCGCTACCAGCAGCAGAAACCACCAGCGGCGATACACCGGCGGAACGATCCGAAAGCGCAACGCCGCCCCCGTCGGCGTCCACGCCCCATCGTTGTTCCGAGCCTGCACCTCGAACGTGTACCAACCCGGGGCAAGATTCGTGTAGGTCGCCGAACGCCGATTCGCGGCATCCATCCATCGCTGGTCAAACCCCGCCAGCCGATACCGGTAGCGCATCTCGCCCGGCGCAAGATAGCTCAGCCCGGCATACTCCATCGTCAATCGCGCCCGCCCAAACCCAAGCTGCGGCTCGCCTGTACTCAGGTCCACCGCCACATCATCCACCAGCAGCCGTTCCACAACCACGGGAGGCGGCGGCACCGCAGCCGTCTGAGTGCCCGTCTGGACAACCGCTATCCCCGACCGCGTTGGAAACCAAAGCTGCCCATCCGCCGCCATCCACGGCAGCGCCGTCGCCCGCGGCACCACCTCATCGTTGCGCAGTCCATCCGCCGGACCAAAACGGACCACAGCATCGTTGGCCAGCATGCAGGGCCTACGGGCCGCGCAGGCCTCCAGCGGCGTCCCCGCGATCCGCACAATCCCGCGTGCCATGCGCACCCACAAAGACCCCATCCCGTCGAACCGGATGCCCTGCACCCCCGCGACCTCGCCGGAACCCTCCAGCTTCGTCACTGCGGCAAAGCGTCCTCCGTCGAACACCGAAAGCGTCTCATCATCCGTCACCGCCCACATCCGGTCGCGCCGATCCAGCCCCAGTGCGGTCACGATCGGCGTGGCCAGCCCTTCGCCGGTCGAAAAATTCCTTACACTCTCATTGGCTCCTACATAAGACAGCCCACCCGACGTCGCAACCCACAACGCCCGGCCCTGCTCCAACAGCAGCGCCCCGATCAAATCCCCGCCCAGCCCATCCGCACTCGTCAGCGTATCCACCCGATCCCCGCGCACATGCGCCAGTCCATGCCGAGTCCCCACCCACACCCCGCCCTCCACATCCGCCGCCAGCGACCGCACATAATCATCCGGCAACCCCGTCGCCGCCGTAATCTGCCGCACCCGCCCCTTCTTGTCGATCCGGTTCAACCCATCCGGCGTCCCCACCCACAACCCGCCGTCGTTGGTCGAAGCCATGGCCAGCACCACACCACTCGTCAGCGCGCGAATCGCGACAGGCGCATCCACCTTGTCGCCGACCACGCGATACACGCCGTCCTCCCGCGTCCCGACCCACATCGTCCCATCGGCCTGCCCCGCCACGCTGGTGATCGCCTTCCCCGCCAGCCCCGCAATACCCCGAAACTTCTGCTGCCGCAACAGGTGCAGCCCGGACGACTCCGTCCCCACCCAGAAGCTGCCCTCGCGGTCCTCAAAGACGCTCAGGGTCGAACTCCCCTTCAAATCCTCCACCGCCGTCACCGTGCGTGTAGCCGGGTCGATCACCACCAGCCCCGAGTTCATCCCCACCCACGCCCGCCCGCTCCGGTCCCCATAAACGATGGCAACCCGGCCCGCTGGAAGCTCGCGCCCCGCCCCCCAGACCTGCCTCGTCCAACCCCGCTGCAGCACAACCTCGCTGGCCGTCCAGGTCCACTCACTCGAAGCAACCGGCAGCGCCACGCCACCTCGCACAAACTTCCCGTGCCGCAGCTCCACCACGCCATCGCTCGTCCCGACCTGCAACCCGCCGTCTGGTCCCGCCACCAGGCAGCAGATATCGTCGCTCGTAAATGCCTTGTCAGACCCGCGCCCAAAGACGTCGAACTTTGCGCCGTCGAATCGCACCAGCCCGGCCTCCGTCCCCGCCCAGATAAACCCCTCGCTGGTCTGCGCAATCGCATGAACGCTGTTCTGCGGCAGCCCCTCTTCAATTGACCACGTCTGCATGCTCAGCCGGCGAACATCCTGCGCACCCGCTGCAACACATAGCAGGCACATAGCGATCAATCTGGGAATAAAGCGCGGCATCCGTCCGAGCATACCGGAAAGCGCATCCTCGAAATTCAACCATTCGGTGGATGTGTTGTAAGCGGCCCCCGCATATCTTCAAGGAGTGGCGGCTAGCCACAGACAGTTGATATCACTCATCCGCCCCCTCCCCTCCGGAGGGGGTCCTTTTTTAACTCAAAACTCGTAACTGCCCACTCTTAACTTGAAGATCACGCCTCCCCCCGCCCTACCGCTCCGAGTGCAAATGCATCTTCAAAAACTCCACGTAAACATCCCAATCGCCCGGAACCATGCCGTGCCCGCCATCGTGCATGTAATACCCCAGGTCGTGGAAGATCGGCACCTTCGCCGCCGGCCAAACATCCGTCCCCAGATCCTGCTTGCCCAGCAGCTTGTACACCGGCCCAGCCGCAACCGCCGCCAGGAACTCCCCCTTCGGATCGGACCAGACGTCCGTCGTCCCCGTCTGCAGTAGCAAAGGCCGCGGAGCGATCAGCGCAACCAGCATATTTGCATCCATCGGAGCCTTATCCGGGAACCCACCCCACTTCCCGTAGTTCGCCGCAAACTGGTACGGATAGCGCCCCGCCGCCGTGAGATGCGCCACAGTCTCGCCGTAATCCCGCGCGCTCAGCGCAGCGCCGCCCTCTCCCGAGCAGCTTGCAATCACCGCCGCAAATCGCTGGTCATGCGCCCCCGCCCACATCACCGTCTTGCCCAGCCGCGACACGCCGTGAATGGCCACCCGCTTTGCATCGACAGACTTATCCGTCTCAAAGTAGTCCTGCACCCGGCTCATCCCCCAGGCCCACGCCGCGATCCCGCCCCAGTCGTCGCCCGCGCGTTCCGCCTGCCCTGCCTTTGAATATTTGGCGCGAATCCCATTCGAAAACCCATCCAGATAATCCGGATCGACATCGCCGTAATAGAACGTCGCCACGCCGATTCCCGCATCCAGAAACGCCGCGATGTTGATCTTTCCAAACCCGCGCCCACTCGGAGCGATCCGCGTATTCGTCTTCGGATCCCACACCGTCTCCGGCTTGATGCCCGGATCGTCCACCGCACTCTGCACCGCGCCAAAATTGATACTCAGCAGCATCGGCACAGCCTTCTTAGCCGCCGCTGGAAGATACATCACCAGCTCTATACTCTGCCCTTGTTTGTCGCCGGAAAGATAGATCGTGACCTGCTTGCGGATGGCCTTGCCATCCAGCGCCAGCGTGCCCTTGTCATACACATCGAAGCTCTCGCCTGCGGGCCGCCCCGGAGCCTTGCCATACTGCTGGCTCTCGAACAAAGCGACAATCTGCGGCCGCCGCTTCTCCATCCAATCCTTCGCCGTCTTCACCGGCTTGCCGTCGTCGAACTTCAGCGGATCGAGCAGCGTGTACGTTCCTGTTTTAGCCTCGTCATAGTTCACTGGAATCCCCGCCACCACGCTCGGCGGAGGCGCCGCAGTTGCCTGTGGCGTGGCAGGAGCCTGAGCATGCAACGCCAACGCAGAAAGCGTCAGCAAACCAGCAATTGAGCAACTCTTGATCATGGCCAACACACTATGGTGTCTCCACATAGCTGTCAATACCGCCATCTACTTCTGGGAGTCACTCCAGCATGAGGGCCAAAGGCTCGCCGATATACCAGCCTCGGCCGAAGGCCGAGGTTCGGCGCGGAAGAGATGCCAGAGGGCTGAAGGCCCTACCCATAATCCGACCTGGCCTCAAAACAAAAGGGGCCACCGATCGCTCGGTGCCCCCTTCCATCTCCTGCGGCGATGCGGCGGCAGTTAGAAGCTAAGCCGTCCTCCCAACTGGATGATGCGTGCAAAACCAACCGTCGTCGTGATGTTGCCGAACGAGGCCGGGTTCACCGTCGGAGCCGACGCGAGACCCGTACCCGCAACCGTCAAGGTGCTGGTCGGAGCGCCGAACTGCGGCGTGTTGAAGGCGTTCAAAGCCTCGGCGCGGAACTGAAAGTTGAACCGCTCGTGAATCTTGAACGTCTTGTTGACGGAGATGGAAGAGCTGTTGGTTCCCGGAACCCGGCATGGAAGAGTCCGGGGTGCATTGCCATAGGTATACGGCAAGGCTGCCGTATACGCGCTGGCCTTCAGGTAGGACGTCTCCGACAATCCGGTTCCGTAGGCTCCCAACCGTCCCTGCGGACGACCGGAGCCGCACGCCGAGTGGATATCGCCAACCAGGTTCGGGCGCTGTACCGTGCCGCCGATGCCCGTGACGCCGTAGGTTCCGGAGCTAAGAGCCGACTGTGAAATCGAGACCGGCACGCCGTTCTGGATCACCCACTCGTCGTTGACCTGCCAACCACCCACCGCCGCTTCCAGCAATCCGCCGGCAAATCCACTGGGATGAGCCAGGAACTTGCGGCCACGGCCGAACGGCAATTCATAGGTGATAGCTGCCGTAAACCGGTTCGGGATGCTGTTCAGCGAGCGTGCATATTCGCCCTTCGGATTGTTTGCGTCCTGCGGGCCAAAGTTGTTGTAGATCTGCGAACCCGTCGACCACAGGTTGTCCCAGTTCGACGCCCACGTGTAGGTGCTGAGCAGCGTCAAGCCCTGTTTGGTTCGCTTCTCCGCCTTCAGCGCCAGCGAATTGTAGTTCGTATATCCGCTGGACCGCGCAACCGTGATTGAACCGAACTGAGGATAGGGCAAAAGAAGCTGTCCCTGTGCAACAGTGGTTCCGGCCAACACGCCAGTGGAAGTGAGCCCCCCTACCTTGGTGGCGTAATACGGGTTCGTGACCTGCGTCGAAAGATTAGTCGTCCCCCCGGCGTAAGTAGCCAGTACGCTGTCCGGAAGTTGGTTGATGTTGGTTGCATTCAGGAAGTTGCGCCCGTGGGCTCCAATGTACGAGACCTTGAACACCACGTCATATGGAAGGTGCTGCTGTACATCCACCGAATACTGCTGCATGAACGGATAGCGGCGACCGAACTCCTGCACGGCTGAGGCAATCGTCGTGCTGCCCAGTGGACCGCCGATACCGGTGAGCGGGCCAAGCGTGTTCCCCGTCGGCAAAAGTACGCCAGTCGCAAATGGATTGGATAAGTAGGAGTTCTGACCTGTAGCCAGCGCCGTTGTCGTCTTGCCCGGGCTGTAGGTGCTGACCTGCGAGTAGCCCGCCGTCGCGCCCGTCGCGATTGCGACCGGAGCGTAGAACACGCCGTAACCCGCATGGAACACCGTGTTTTTGAACGGCTGATACGCCACGCCGATCCGAGGCGAAAACTTGGTGTGGCCGTTATTGCAGCAGTGGATCGGTGCCCCGCCCACTCCCGCGAAGTCCAGACCACCCTTTACGTTCACCGTTGCACCCGCCGCATTCACATACGATGCGGTCGCCTTCGGATCGAAACCAACCGTAAATCGATTGGTGCGTTCCGACTGCCCAAGCTCATACTCGTAGCGCAGACCCAGGTTCATGGTCAGCTTCGAGTTCAACCGGAAGTCGTCCTGAACGAAGACGGCGTTGTACTTGGCCTGGTTGATGAAGACGCCGGTGTTGAGCGTCAAGGACCCCGACGAGGGCAGCCCCATCAGAAGATCGGCTACAGCCAGCGAGCCGTTCGTGCTCGTGGAACTGCCGGAAGCGTTGCTGTTCTGACCGCTGAAGACGAAGGCACCAGCACCGCCGCCCGTGGGATTGGTATAAACCGCCATCGCGCGCAGCGTATACCCAACCTTGACGTTGTGGCGATTGATCGTCTTCGACAGCACGATCGCGATATTGTTCGACGCATTCACCGTTGGGCCACCGTTCGACGCCCCCAGCGATCCGCTGTTGGTGAAGTTCGAAAAGCTGAAGCCTGGGAAGGTCGGCGACTGCAGCAGGCTGGCATAAGCTTTGCTGAAACCCGTCCCGCCAAAGCCCGTAGCTGCATTAAACCCGCTAGAGTACTGGAACGCCGCGCTGTAGTATCGGTTGAATCCGAAAGCAGCAGTCAGCAGCGTCGTCGGATTGATCGTGAACGTATTGTTGACAGCCGTCGAATCCGTATAGCGTAACAGTTTGGTGGCGTTGGCGTATTGTGCCTGAATCACGTTGGGCGCGGGCTCTTGGATCGCGTTATGGACATACGAAGCAGCAGCCGTCCACCACGGCGCGAAGGTATGCTCCAGCTTGCCGATATACTCGTCCGACCGCGTCTTGAAGCTGATGTTGGCGTTCGAGTAGTTGTATGCGCCAGCGCCATAAATGGTTGACGTCTGCGGTGCGGGAAAGGCATTCGCCACATACTGCCCGATCGCGCTGATCATTCCAGTAGGGATCTTGTTCGAACCGTACTCCGTCAGGAAGGTCACGCCCCGCGAAGTCCCGGCGAATGGCTGTGTCGGGTCATACAGAATCTGGCACGCGCCACCCCCAATTCCGGGAAGCAGTGCATTCGTCGTCGGATCCTTCGGGCACGTCGTCTTGCTGCCATCCTTCGGAGCGTAGGCGGAGAAATCGCCGAGCCGTTCTGCCGCAGTAGGTAGAAAGTACGACGTAGTGTTGCTCACATTCGGCTGACCCTGCCGATAGCCTTCTTCCGTAACCCAGAAGAATGTGTTGTCCAGCCAATGCGGCTTCTTCACCCAGCCCGGAAGCAACGGGCCTCCAAATGCCCCAGAGTAAAGATACGTCGTGTTGTCGGGCGTCGGGGAACCGTTGAAGTTGTACCACTGATTCGCGGCCCATGGCGTCTGACGAGTTTCCCCATACAGAACACCGTGATACTGCGCGGTGCCGGACTTCAAAGAGGTGGCGAAGACGCCGCCGCCCGTGCGTCCTACTTCCGCATCGTAGGCGTTGGCCTGCACCTTGGATTCCGACACACCCTCAGGCGAGGGAACAAAGGTCAATCCGCCGGCTGAAGTAGAGACCGGAATTCCGTCGACAACATAGCTATTCGTGAAGCTGGGTGCGCCAGCAACCGAGACCTGGGAACCGCCGGTCTGGTCTTCCGCGCGCACATAGCGTGGGTCGCCCAACGTCACGACGTTGCTATCCAGCGCCACAAAGAGGAACGGGTTGCGGCCCAGGCTGGGCAGGTCCTGCAATTGCTGCTCGCTGAAGGTCTGGCCGCCGGAAGCGTTCGCCGTGTTCAATTGCACTGTATCCGCAGTCACTTCGACCGTCTCGCTCGTCGCGCCAAGCGTCAGCACCGCATCCACGGTGTCGATGCTGCCCAGCGTCACCACATTGCCGGCCGAGTCAAAGGTCTTGAAGTTCGGCATCCCGATCGTGACCTTATAGGTTCCCGGATCGACGCCACCAAACTGGTAAATGCCGCTGTCGTTGGTCGCCGAGACGCGCTCCACTTTGGTCTCCTGGTTCGTAAGCGTAACCTTGGCATTCGGGATGCTTGCGCCTTGTGTATCTTTCACTTCGCCGCGGACACTGCCGAAGTTGGTCTGAGCCTGAAGCCTCGACCCGCACACCAGTGCAATGAACAGAAGCGATAGAAGTTGGAATGACCGGAACAATTTCATAAGGACTCCTCCAAATAAATCTGCTAAATCCTGGAACAAGTTAGTTCGATCAAATGAGCGCATTTTTTGGTGATGCGCTACCTGCTAGGAGTTACGCGGACTTTGCAGCAACTGCTACCACTTCACTGGCTTCGGGATCTTGCACTCCATCCCGAAATCCAGAAAACTAAGCGGGCTTCTTCTTCATCGCAGCCATGCGGCTATACAGTTCGGCCAGCACGTTCACGCCCTCTTCGGCAAATGTGCGATCCGGAGTCTCGTTGGTGTCGTTCCACCCCTCATCCTCGCCGCCTTTGCTGTATTGCATCACGATGCCGTCGCGCCGCGACAACATACTCAAACCCTTGTAGGTAAGGCCGTAATGCGCATCCTCCTGCGGAATCAGCCACGCAATCTGGCCGCGCACCGGAATAATCGACTCATCGCCCCACAGAGCCCTGCCGCCGTACCCCGGGCAGTTCACAATCACCTTCTGCGGTAACTCCGTCAGCTCCTGCGGCGAATGAAACTCACGCGTCTCGATCTTGCCGCCATAAATCAGAAAATCCGTAAGTAACTGGCGAGAATAATCCGCCACATTAAACGTCATGGACGAACTACGAGTGACATAGGGCGTCGGGAACGGAGTGGATCCCGCCGGCATCACAATGGGTCGCGGCGTAAGGTCCGCAATGCGATCGTTCAGGCGAATGAAGTCATGCACAGGAGCCGGCCTGTCAGTCCGCACATTCGGATCGACTCCAGCGGCGCGCGCTCCCGGCTGGCGAGGCGCGTCGCTCAACCCCCAGCGATCGGTCCACTCGATCGGTGTCCCCGCCATACCGTAGTAGCTCTGATACATGAAGAATGAAGCCCGCGCCATCTCTTCCCACTCCGCCGCAAATGTGGGCGTCACAGCCGAGGCAAGCGCCACTCGCGAGTCCGGAGTCCAGCTGCCCGTCGCTCGTGAGCTGCGCGTATAGGGCGCGCGCTCCTTGGCGTAGATCGTTACCTTCGCACCTGCGCGCTGCAGCATCGTGGCCGAGGTAAGGCCGATCGCACCCGCGCCCAGCAGGGCGATTTCGTTCGAACCCTCAGCCGCCGCCATCGCACTCTTGGTCGCACCCGCAGCCGCACCCCAGGAGAGCGACCACCCGCTGCCGCCGTGCCCGTAGTTGTGCACGATGGTCTTGCTGCCGATCTTTTCAATGTCTCTGCGTGGACCCGCCGCACGGAACGGCCGCAGGCAAACCGTGATGCGGAAGATGCGATCCGCATGCGCCCGGATCGGCACCAACGGCGTGTACTCGTCATAGAAAGGAAGTGGGGGCGCAGTCCCGACAGCCGGGGCAGCCACTCGCCTGGCAGGCGCGCAACCCGTAAGTCCAAGTGCTCCCATGCCTGCAAGCGCACCGGAACCATGCAGGAATTTTCGACGATTCATCGAACGCAAAAGCGATGCGGTGCTGCTGTCCATCGGGTAAAGCCTCCAAGGCGGCTACTTCGATTTACGGCAAGTCGACGAGTATAAAAATTCAGAAGAAGAGAGAAGAGAAGGCTCTGCATACCTTGACCACGACGTAGTCTTACAAGGCGCACAAAGGGTTATTGCCGCGGTATCGAGTTACCGACACGGACGAGGTTTGGATACACTTCAAGCTAGTCTCAGAGACTGGGCCCTGGATTCACGGTATCTAAACAATGTATTTTTGGTAATGTTTTGAGGGTATCGAACCAACTGCGGCGTGTCAACAAGAATTAACTTGATTTTGTACAAAACACCGAGATTTGCTGAATAATCGTCATAACTAACACTACCGACGAAGCATAGATAAGCGCAATTAAACACAAAGCCCTCCATCAGCGATGGAGGGCTCTGTGGCGTTGCGAGTTACCGTGTAAGTCAGCCTGACTTAGGCAAACTCGCCGCGATAAAGCTCGCTCGGGATGTGGTACTCCGGCAGGTGCAGTGCGGCTGCGCCATTCGCCGTGGCAGGCTTCTTGTCCATGCACTTGACGAACGCCGTCTGGAACTTCGCCATCTCGTCCTTGGTGCCGACAGTGACGCGAACGTGGTTCGGCAGCGCAGCCCAGGTGCGGCCGATCGAGATCTTCTCAGCCAGCATCGACTGATGGAACTCGGAGCCCGGACGGCCTACATCGACCATGAAGAAGTTCGCCTGCGAGCCAGGAAGAACCCTGTAGCCCTTCTTCGCGAGGAAGGCCAGCGTCTCTTCGCGGATGTCGCCGTTGATCTTGCGGCGCAGCGGAACCAGTTCCTTATCCTGCAGGCTCGCCGTCACAGCAGCAGCGCTGACGATCGAGATGCTGGCCAGGCTGCGGCCCGCAGGCGACACGCTCTGCAGCTTCTGCAGCAGGTCCGGACGACCAACCGCAAAACCAGCCCGAATGCCAGCCATGCCGTAGATCTTCGAGAACGTCCGCATCACGATGACGTCCTTGTCCTGAGCCACGAAGCTGATCGCAGACTCATCGGTGGAGAAGTGGTGGTACGCTTCGTCGACGATCACAACTGAACCCTTCGGCTTGTTCTCGATCAGCCACTGAATGTCGGCCTTCGAGGTCATCGTGCCGGTCGGATTGTTCGGGTTCACAATATAGTAAGCGCCAGGCGACGGGTGAGCCGCCAGCATCGCCTTCACATCATGCGCGTAGGTCGGGGTCAGCTTCACGGGGAACAGCGGAGCCTTCATCGTCATCGCAGCGCGTGTGCCCTGCTCATAGCTGGGGTCGCCCATCACGAGCGGCTTGTCGGGGCCGATGTTCGACATCAGGGCCAGATCCAGAGGACCGCCCGATCCGGGGAACAGCGCCGAGTAGCCACGCTTCAGCCCAAAGGCCTCGTTGAACGCGGTGACTGCCTTGCCGCTGATCTCCTGGTGGTACCGACCGCCCAGCGAAGCCGTGTCGCAAAGAGCCGTCAGAGCCGACGGAGCCGGTCCAAGCGGATTCTCGTTGGAGCTGATGATGACCACATCCGCAGCCAGCGGTGTGCGCTCGCCCATGTCGGACATGCCGCCTGCACGGCGAGCCGCCTGACCTGCCTGCTGCGCCTGGCCATAAGCCATCGCAGGAAGTGTTGCCGCAGCCGCGCTGGCCGCTCCAAGTGTCCGCAGGAAAGACCGGCGCGACACACCATTTTGGATACAGTTCTGCAAGTCGGAAGTCATGAGATTCTTCTCCTGATACACGAAAACAGCAAGTGCCGGTTGGGGCTATGTGAGGCGTTACGCAAAAGACGAACAGCGAGGTTTGACAGGCCTGGACAGCAACAGCACAATGCAGCAACTGCGGAGGTACGGGTACACCACTGCGCGAACAGGTATGAACCGAACGCGAACACTACTGGAATGTATTTGTGGCTGCGACAGGTGACGAACCTGTAGCACTCTTGGATTCAATGTAACGCGAAATTCGTCAAAATGTGCAGACACCGTCACAATTTTGTCGATTTTCTTGCGGCACACGGCCCGATGGCAAAATCCGCTAAGCTCAAAACTCCCGCAAAAAGCCTCCGATCAGCCCCATGTTGCTCAACCCATGTACTTTATGCCGGTCAGACGACTTCCCCAGCCTTCCATGGTGGATTCGCCTCAATTTTCTGTAGACTAACCGCAGGCTGTCGCCTTCGGGCAAGCACACAATGTACCTCACCCTCTCCGCAACCCAGCGGAGCAGGAAGAACGGGAAAGCTTTGGCCGTGAATGCAGTCGTGAAGCCTCGATCGATCCCTCCGGCCGCGCACCGTGGAATCTTTTCGCTCCCTTTGGCAGCCTGCCTGTCGATTCTCCCTCTCCTCATCCCATCCGCTCAGGCTCAGCTTCCAGCCGCTCCGGCACAGGCATCCGCGCCCACGCCATTAAGCGCAACTCCAGTCGTGACAACTGCGACTCAGCAGACGCAGCAGTCTCAAGGCTTCGCTGCGGATCAAAAGGCCGCCAACGATCGCCGCCCAACCGACCAAAGAGAGAATCAGTCGACTCAACTGCCTGCCCAGCCCGAGATTCCCACAGAATTTCAACGCCTCGTTGCAGAATCCGTCGGAGCCACGCTACCCATCTTCGGCGCGGCTATCTTCAATAATGTTCCCGACACCTTCGCCCACCTCACCGACATCCCCGTCGGCTCCGACTACGTCATCGGCCCCGGCGATGAGCTCCGCATCCAGCTCTTCGGCCAGGTCAATCAGCAGGGCAGCTTCGTCGTCGACCGCACCGGCAATATCGCCTTCCCGCTCGTCGGTACGCTCCATGTCGCCGGCGTTCGCTACGACCAGCTTTCCGCCTTCCTCAAAAGCCAGCTCGACCGCGTCTACCGCAACTTCGACGTGACGGTAAATCTCGGCCAGCTCCGTTCCATTCAGGTCTACGTCACCGGCGACGCCCGCCGCCCCGGCGCCTACACGGTCAGCTCGCTCAGCACGTTGCTCAACGCCATCTTCGCCTCCGGTGGCCCGCTCCCCCAGGGCACCATGCGCGACATCCAGCTCAAGCGCGGCCCCAATACCGTCGTCCACTTCGACCTCTACGACCTCCTGCTCAAGGGAGATAAGTCAAAGGATGTGACGCTCGAACCCGGCGACGTCATCTTCATCCCGCCGGTCGGCCAGCAGTTCGCGGTTACCGGCAGCGTCAACAATCCTGCGATCTACGAAGCCGCCCCCGGCCTCACCGTCAAGCAGGCAATCCTGTTGGCTGGCGGCCAGACCAGCGTTGCACTCGGGACCCAGGTCAGGCTGGAGCGCATCTTCGAGCACACCATGCGCAGCATCGTCGATGTGCCCCAGGATAAGGACGTCATCCTCGCCAACGGCGACATCGTCTCCGTCGAGGCTATCCTCAACCGTTATAACGACGCCGTGACCCTGCGCGGCAATGTCACCGCGCCCGGCCGCTACGTCTGGCATCCCAACATGAAGGTCAGCGACCTCGTACCGTCGCGGGATCAGCTCATCACCCGCGACTACTATCGCCGCCGCAACGGGCTCGGCAACACCATCGGCGACTACAGCGGCCAAACCACCGTTGGCACCGCGTCTACCGGGTCCCTTGCCCTGCGCGGCAACGCGGCCACGCAGTCGACGGAGAACGCCGTAGCCAGCGGCCTCACTCCCGGTATCAAAGGGGGAACCTCGCTCGGCGACGCACTCACCGTCTCCAACAGCCCCTTCCCCGCCACCACTGACCTCATCCTGTCGGCCCCGGACCTCGACTGGAACTACGCCGTCGTCGAACGCCTCGATGCGCAGTCGCTCACCACCTCGCTTATCTCGTTCAATCCCGGCGCCCTCTACCTGCGCGGCGACCAGAGCCAGAACCTCGAACTCCTCGTCGGCGACGTAGTCACCTTCTTCTCCACCGCCGACCTGAAAGTTCCTTCAGTCCAGCAAACCCGCTTCGTCCGCCTCGAAGGCGAGTTCATCGCTTCCGGCGTCTACAGCGTGGCGCCCGGTGAAACCCTTCGCCACCTGCTCGCCCGCGCCGGCGGCCTCACTCCTGACGCCTACCTCTACGGCTCCGAGTTCACCCGCCTCTCCACCCGCCGCGTCCAGCAGCAGCGCCTCAACGAGTACGCCGACGCGCTCGAAGCCCAAATCTCCTCCACCTACGCGAACAGCAATCAGCGTGCTATCAATGACCGCGACGCCGCTGCCGCCAACGCCACCGCAATCGACGCTCGTCAGGCCGTAGCCCGCCTGCGTCGCGCGGTGCCGCTCGGCCGCATCGTGCTGGAGCTAAAACCCGACAGCCGCGGAATCGACAGCATCCCCGACCTTGCGCTCGAAGATGGCGACCGCTTCGTCATCCCGCGCACCCCGGCCACCATCAGCGTCGAGGGCCAAGTCTACAGCGCCAACGCCTACGTCTTCCAGTACGGTCGCCGCGAGAAGGACTACCTGCGCCAGGCCGGCGGCCCCGACCGTCAGGCCGACAAGCGCCGCATCTTCATCCTGCGCGCCGATGGCTCCGTCTACAGCAGCCAGTACGGCCCCGTCGAACGCGCCACCATGTTCCCCGGAGACACCATCGTCGTGCCGCCGCAACTGGATCATCGCGCGATCCTCCGTAACCTGCTCGATATCTCATCCATCGTCGGTCAGTTTGGGCTCGGCGCGGCGGCAATCAACGTATTGAAGTAACCGTAAGTCGAAGGAACCTGAGCGGAAATGGACAAAGAGCAGGCCATCATGGACTCGACCAACTTCTGGAACGATCCCAGCGCCTCGGGTCCGCCGGTCGATTTGCTCTCCTTCGCCACCGTGTTTGTCCGGCGCTGGCCCTTCCTCATCGCAATGTCGCTTGGCGGATTTCTGGTCGCCCTCGTGATCGCCTTCCTCATGACGCCGCAGTTCACCTCTCGAGCGGTCTTTCTGCCTCCCGTCGAGCAAGCTCCGCCTTCCGACAACCCGCTCGCCCTGCTCCTCCGTCCCCCCTCCAGCAACATCTACTCCGGTTTGCTGGCCAGCGACTCCATCCTCGATGAGGTCATCCAGGCCAACGACCTGCAGACTTTCTTCAAGGCGAAGGACCTCGAACAGACCCGTACCCTGGCGCGGAGCGTCACCTCGGTCTCCAGCGACGCCACCGGATTCGTCACCCTTACGGTCACGGTTCGCGACCCCAAACTCGCCCAGGCCATCGCCTCCAGTTACCTGACGGCGCTTGCCCACCTCAACGATCGCCTCGCCATCAGCGCCGCCGCCCAGCATCGCACCATCTTTCAAACGGAATTTGAGCGGGCCAAGAACGACCTTGAAAAGTCGGAAGTTGAACTCAAAAAGGTCCAGGAGGCCAGCGGAGTCGTCTCCCCGGAGAATCAGATCCGCTCCGGTCTCTCCGCAATCGACCTCACCCGGGCCGACATCCGCGCCAAGCAGGTCGCCTTGGCAGCCATTCTCAAGGGTCAGACCGACCAGTCCCCCGACGTCCAGCGCCTTCGCTCCGAAATCGCCACCGAAGAGGGTCAGCTTGGCCAGCTCCAGGGAGCCGCAGGGACAAAAGCCGCGCCAGGTAGTGGCCTCACAGCCGCCCAGGCCCCCGGCATCAGCCTCCGCTTCGTCGAGCTCGAGCGCGAGGTCAAGTATCACCAGGTGCTCTTTGACGTGATGGCAAGGCAGTACGAAAACGCCCGCCTGCAGGAGTCTTCCGCCGCCCCCGGCGTCCAGATCGTCGATTATCCGCAACTGCCACTGCACAAGTCCAAACCCTCCCGGGCGCTTATCTCGCTCGTTGGCCTCATCGCGGGTTTTGCGTTCGCCGTTCTGCTCGTCTTTGGGCGCAACCGGCTCGAAGTGCTACGCCAGGACCCGGAACGTGCCAGATCCCTGCAGGCTCTGGGCGGCGCTCTCAAGTCTCCCAGCCTCCGGCCCTAAACTCACCCGGCGGCGGACTTGGCTTCACGCACCAACCTCGCTCAGCTTCAGGAAGTTCGCAAACTTCACCAGCACCCACGAGATCAGGAAAATCAGCGTCACCGTGTACGCCGCCGATGCGCCGGAGCTTATCTGAAGAGCCGCCGTAAACGTGAACAGGATGTAGTACGAAAACACCTTCAGGCTCTTCGACGGCAGCTTCGCCAGCGCCTGCTTCATCCGCAGATCGACAAAACGAATGCAGCTTCCCATCAGAACGCCAGCCAGCACGACGCCCACCAGCCCGAAGTTGAGATAGGCCTCTCCGAAAACCCCCGGCCGCAGGCCCGGATGCTCGGTCGGCGAAAACCCCGCCATGGTCGCGGTCACCACGCCGATCGCCCAGTGATCGCGGAATGGGGACAAAGCCCGTGGAATAAAGGCAAGCAGACCCGCCAGGTAGGTCAACCCGTAAAAGTGTTGGCCATCCCAGAACGACAGCACTAGGGCAAAGTCACGCGTGTCAGAAAATGAGTTGCCGTAAAACGTCTCTAGCCCGAACCTCGCCAGCACCAGCGTCAGCGAGAAATTGGGCTGACGCACCGCGTTCAGCAGCATCGAAAGGAACAACAGGCTGACGGCGCCTCCCACCAGCCACCACAAACGCACTCGCCTTCCGGCCTTCAGCAGACCTGTCGTTACCGCCAGCAACGTCAACGCAAGCAGGTTCGAGCGCTCGCCGTAGAATTGCAATCCACCCACGATCAGCAGTACCACGATCAGCATCGATCGCTCTCGATACACCGTGTAGCGCGCCAAACATAGCGACCCGATCAACACTGAGTAAAATGCAGCAAACTGTGCGACAGGTCGCAGCGCCGGGATCACCAGGAGAAGACCGCGTAAATTGAACCCAAAGCCATCCACGCTGAAGTAGTACAGCAACACCGCCGCGATCAGGCTCAGAGCGATCACTCCGTGAATCAGAAGCAGCCCGGGCCTGCGCAGCAGCAGCAGTGGACCTCGCGCGGGAAGCTCCAGGAAACGAGCAAACCCGCGCCGCAGACCCATACCCATGTGGACCCGCCAAAGGGATCCGCCGGCAAGAATCGCCGCATATCCGAGTGCGCTGATCAGGTAGGCCTGCGTAACGTGATCCTGCGCACGCTCCAGACTCGCACCCAGTGAAATCCGGTTCAGATCGCTGCGGCTGAACGGCAGCATGAAGTGGATGATGAACGCCATGTTCAGCAGGGAAAGGTGCCACACATCCATCGTGTAGCCTTTGCGATAACAGTTCCAGTAGTAGCTCCAAAGGAACTGAAGACCGAACAGAATGGCGATCGCATAAGTTAGACCGACCAAACTTCCTCCGCCGCACACCGCCGAACCCACCGGGCAGGCCGCATCTTCGTACACTAGAAGAATCCTCGTGCGAAAGCAATTTCGCGAGACACCGCATGGAAACGCGATATCTTCAATAGATCGAGTCGTTTCAGTTCATGTCCCCGAGGTCCTTCGCACTGTCTCTTCAATCACCTCCGTCAAAAGCCCACTCCCTCCTCGTCACCGGAGGCGCCGGCTTCATCGGCTCCAACTTCGTGATACAGCGAGTTGCGGGCGGCACGCCCGTTCTAAATTTAGACAAACTCACCTACGCCGGAAATCCCGAAAACCTCGCGTCCATCGCCGACAGCCCGCTCTACACCTTCGTCCACGGCGACATCTGCGACGCCCACCTCGTCGCCCGCCTCCTCGCCGAGTACCAGCCCTCCGCCATCGTGAACTTCGCCGCCGAATCCCACGTCGATCGCAGCATCACCGGCCCGGAAGCCTTCCTCCGCACCAACATCGACGGCACCTTCACCCTGCTGCAAGCAGCCCGCGCCTATTACGAGACCCTCACCGGCGAAGCCCGCGATACCTTCCGCTTCCTCCACGTCTCAACCGACGAGGTCTTCGGCACGCTCTCCCCCACCGACCCCGCCTTCCACGAAGACACCCCCTACGCCCCCAACTCCCCGTACGCCGCGTCGAAAGCCTCCTCCGACCATCTTGTCCGCGCCTGGCACCACACCTACGGCCTCCCCACCCTCATCACCAACTGCAGCAACAACTACGGCCCCTTCCAGTTCCCCGAAAAGCTGATCCCCCTGATGATCTCGAACGCCCTCGCCGGCAAGCCGCTCCCCGTCTACGGCGACGGCCAGCAGGTCCGCGACTGGCTCTTCGTCGAGGACCACTGCTCCGCCATCCATACCGTCCTCGCCAGCGGCAAAGTCGGCGAGACCTACAACATCGGCGGCAACAACCAGCGCGCCAACCTCCACGTCGTCCACACCCTCTGCGCCCTGCTCGACGAACTCCGCCCCGACAGCCCCTATATCCCCCACTCGAAGCTGTTGCTCTATGTGAAGGACCGTCCCGGCCACGACCGCCGCTACGCCATCGACGCCCGAAAGATCCAGCGCGAACTCCACTGGCTCCCCGCCGAATCCTTCGAGACCGGCCTCCGCAAAACCGTCCAGTGGTACCTCGACAACCCCGCCTGGATCGAATCCGTCACCAGCGGAGCCTATCAGCATTGGATCGACCAGAACTACGCCCAGCGAGGAGCCACATCATGAAGGGAATCATCCTCGCCGGAGGCTCCGGAACTCGCCTCCACCCCGTCACGCAAGCCGTCTCGAAGCAGTTGCTTCCCGTTTACGACAAGCCGATGATCTACTACCCGCTCTCGGCCCTCATGCTCGCTGGCATCCGCGACATCCTCGTCATTTCCACCCCCGAAGACACCCCGCGCTTCCAGACCCTGCTCGGCGACGGCAACCAGTGGGGCCTCACCCTCACCTACGCCGTCCAGCCCTCCCCCGACGGCCTCGCCCAGGCCTTCCTCATCGGCAAGGACTTCCTGGCAGGCGAAGGCTGTTGCCTCATCCTCGGCGACAACATCTTCTACGGCCAGGACTTCGCCAGAACCCTCCGCACAGCTGCAGCCCAGACCTCCGGCGCCACCGTCTTCGCCTATCCGGTCCTCGACCCCGAGCGCTACGGCGTCGTCGAGTTCGACGCCAACCGCAAAGCCATCTCGCTCGAAGAGAAACCCCTCAAGCCAAAATCCCGCTACGCCGTCACCGGCATCTACTTCTTCGACGCCCAGGTCGTCTCCGTCGCCGAGTCCCTCAAGCCAAGCCCTCGCGGCGAGCTCGAAATCACCGACGTCAACCGCTGGTATCTCGGACGCGGCCAACTCCGCACCGAACTCCTCGGCCGCGGCATCGCCTGGCTGGACACCGGCACCCACGACTCCCTCCTCGAGGCCTCCAACTTCATCCACACCCTCGAACACCGCCAGGGACTGAAGGTAGCCTGCCCCGAAGAGATCGCCTACCGCCTCGGCTACATCGACGCCGACCACCTCAAGGCCCTGGCCACGAAAATCGCCAAATCCACATACGGAAAATATCTCCTCCGCATTCTCGAAGAGCCCGTCTTTTGACCTTTATCGTGATGTCCGGGTGCCCCATGTCTCGCCTTCCGGCCGTGGATCCATCTTGCTCGCCAAACCCGGCCACTCCTGCAACTGCCCCTTGAAAGGCGGCCGCGGATACTTCGTCGTCGGATCAGTCATCGGCTGTCCGGTACCCGGCTTCGGTGCTTCCTATGCGACCGCCTTGCCCGTCGCAACCGCTCCCACACTTGCTCCCAATCCTGCCATCACCTGCCTCCTCGATATTCTGCTGTGCTCACTCATGAAACTCCCTCCACACATTGTTTTCACCCCTTAGGTTGCGGAGTGACGCGTCCGGGTTGCGTTCCACATCGGTTTGCCCCGCTCGATATAAACGCTCGCGTATCCTGAAACCACTTGCCCATGGATTTCTCTCCGATCACTACCAACACCCTCCTCATCACCGGAACCACCGGCCAGGTCGGCAGCGCGCTCCTCAGTCTTTTTCCCGGAGCCCTCGCCCCCACCCGCGCCGACCTCGACCTCACCGACCCCTTCAGCATCCGCGCCTGCATCCGCCTTCACCGCCCTCGCTGGATCATCAACCCCGCCGCCTACACCGCCGTCGACAAAGCTGAGTCCGAACCCGCGCTCGCCCACGCCATCAACGCCGACGCCCCCGGTATCCTCGGCGAAGAGGCCCGCGAAATCGGCGCCTCCGTCCTCCACTTCTCCACCGACTACGTCTTCGACGGCACCAAACCCACCCCGGACCTCGAATCCGACCCCACCCACCCCCTCAGCGTCTACGGAGCGTCCAAGCTGGGAGGCGAGCAGGCCCTCGCCGCCACCGGAGCCGCCCACATCATCCTCCGAACCTCGTGGGTCTACGGCGCCACCGGCAAGAACTTCCTCCTCACGATCCTCAAGCTGGCCGCCGCCCGCCCCGAACTCCGCATCGTCGCCGACCAGACAGGAGCCCCCACCTCCGCCGCCGACCTCGCCAACCTCGCCGCCCAAATCATCGCCGCCAACCCCACCGAATCCGGCATTTTCCACGCCACCAGTCAGGGCGAAACCACCTGGCACGGCTTCGCCACCGAGTTCCTCCGCCTCGCCAACATCACCACCACCCTCATCCCCATCCCCACCAGCGCCTACCCCACCCCCGCCCGGCGCCCCGCCAACAACCGCCTCAACTGCGACAAGCTCCGCGACACCTTCAACCTCCAACTCCCCCCCTGGCAAACCTCCCTCGCTAAAGTCCTAAACGCCCTTTCCACAAGCTCATAGCTGTCTGCTCCCAAGCTGTCAGCTCGAGAATCATGCCTTTGTTCTCGGTCTGATCGATTACCCTAACCAAGATGCAATCCCCCACCGTCGCCTGCATCCTCGTCAACTGGAACAACTGGCGCGACACCGCCGACTGCCTGACCTCCCTCGCCGCCCAAACCTACCCCAACCTCCACGTCATCGTCGTCGACAACGCCTCCACCAACGACTCCCTCGCCCAGCTCCGCGCCGCCCACCCCTGGGCTACATTCATTGCAAACCCAGAAAACGCCGGCTTTCCCCGAGCCTGCAACACAGGCGCGAGCCACGCCGACGCCGACTTCCTCTGGTTCCTCAACAACGACACCATCGCCCCGCCCGACACCACCGCTCAACTGGTCGCCACGGCCCTCGCCAACCCCAGCGCCGGAGTCATCGGCGCCAGCCTGTATTACGCGCACAATCCTTCGCGAATTCAAGCCTGGGGCGGCGGCCAGATCAACCTCTGGTCCGCCTACAACTGGCACTACCTCGCCCCCACGCCATTCGGCCCGTGCTCCTACATCACCTTCGCCTCTGCCTTCATCCCGCGCGCCTGCTACGACCAGCTCGGCGGCCTCTTCGAAGGCGTCTTCATGTACTTTGAGGACGCCGACTTCTGCCTCCGCGCCCAACAAGCCGGATGGCAACTCGCCGTCGCCCCCAACACCGCCATCCTCCACAAAGAGGGCGGCAGCGACGCC
Source organism: Rhodanobacteraceae bacterium (assembly GCA_025350865.1). Taxonomy (GTDB): domain Bacteria; phylum Acidobacteriota; class Terriglobia; order Terriglobales; family Acidobacteriaceae; genus Edaphobacter. Next base: position 4,615 of record JANXWZ010000138.1, on the reverse strand, counting down.
ACAGAGCCGAGGGCCCGCAGCCTCCGTTTGGAGCGCATCGTCACCATCTCCGGCCTCACCTTCCTCCGCCGCCACGCCCCCATCCCGGTCATCGCACAAGCCATCTTCCTCCTCTCGCGCAGCGCCAAACGAGCCCTCCGCCGCGACTGGCCCGCCCTCCGCACCCTCTTCCAGGCCGTCGACGACTACCACCACAACCGGATCACCCCCTGACTACCAACACCCCTGTCGTAAACTTCCATCAAGACCCCTCATGACCCGAATCGCCATCGATCTCCGGATGTACCGCCACTCCGGAATCGGGCGCTACCTCCGCAACCTCCTCCCGCCGCTCCTCCCCCTGCTCCACGCCACATCCATCAGAGTCATCGCCCCACCCAACCTCCTCGCCGGCTCTCCTTGGCTCGCCGACCCGCGCGTAGAAGTATGGGCCTCCGACGCCCCCATCTACAGCGTCTCCGAGCAACTCCTCGGCCTACGCGGTGCCTACCGCGACACGCAACTCCTCTGGATCCCACACTTCAACGCACCCCTCGTCTACCCCGGCAAGCTGGCCGTCACCATCCACGACATCGCCCCGCTCGCCCTGCCCGAAATCCTCGGCAACGCCCTCAAGCGCTCCTACGCCAAACTCCTCATCGAGCGCGCAACCACCCAGGCCGCCGCCATCCTCAGCGCCTCCGAGTTCACCTCCCGCGAACTACAACAGCGCCTCAACGTCGACCCCGCAAAAATCTCCGTCGCCTACCAGGGCCTAGACGCCTCCTGGCAAACCCACGCCACGCCCCACCGCGAGCCCGACAACATCCCCTACCTGCTCTACGTCGGCAACGTAAAACCCAACAAAAACCTCAAGCTTCTCCTCGAAGCCTTCGCCCAGGTCCAGTCCTGCCTCCCTCACCGCCTCGTCCTCGCCGGACGCATGCGCGGCTTCGGCACCAACGACGACGCGGTCCTCAAGCAAGCCGAAAGTCTCGGCCCCCGCGTCCGCTTCACCGACGAAATCCCCGACTCCGAACTCATCGCCCTCTACGCCGGAGCCGCCGCCCTCGTACTCCCCTCGCTTTACGAGGGCTTCGGCCTGCCCATCCTCGAAGCCATGCACCTCGGCTGCCCCGTCCTATGCTCGAACGCCGCCTCGCTCCCCGAAGTCGCCGGAGACGCCGCCCTCTTTTTTGACCCCCACAACGCAGAATCCCTCATCCAATGCCTGTTGCAGGTCACCGACCAGCCCCTGATGGACACCCTCACAACCGCCGGCCGCACCCAAGCCGCCCTCTTCACCTACGCCCAATGCGCCACCCAAACCGCCGCAGTCCTCAACCCACTCCTCCAAGGCCCCCAATGACCCCAGCCCTGTTTTTAGACCGTGACGGCGTAGTCAACGAAGAGGTCGGCTACCTCCACCGCGCCGCCGACCTCCGCTTCGTCGACGGCATCTTCCCACTCTGCCGCACCGCCCAGTCCCTCGGCTACCACCTGGTCATCGTCACCAACCAGGCCGGCATCGCGCGCGGCCTCTACACCACCCAGGACTTTGAAAACCTGATGGACGTCATCCGCGACAAGTTCCAAGACGAAGGCATCCACCTCGACGCCGTCTATCACTGTCCCTACCATCCGGATCACGGAGAAGGCGAGTTCCGGCGCGAACACGCCGACCGCAAACCCTCACCGGGCATGATGCTGCGCGCCGCCGCCGACCTCGACCTCGACCTGTCGCACTCCATCATGATCGGCGACCGCTGTACCGACATCGCCGCCGCGAACGCCGCCGGCCTCCGCCACGCCTTCCTGATCGCTGGCACCGAGGCCGCACCCTGCCCCGGCAACTACACTCCAATCCAAACGCTCGCCGAAGTCGAAACATGGCTAGCCGCCAACCCGTAGCTGAGCCAGGCCACCGCCAAGGTTGGTGTGCCCCATTTGTTTGTCAACCGGTCAGAGAGCTGCTTTTGTAGCTGCCGTTGTTCGTTCCTGGCGTTGCGAAGGGCCATTCCGAAGTCCCTCTACCGCTGTGACCTTTCCACCGCCGCCAGTTCCCGGTAGAACCCATCCACCTGCTCCGGCGAAAACTTCAAATCCAACCCCGGATCATCCGTCTTTAGCCCTGCCATCAGCTTGTCTTTCCCGACACCGCTACTCACCAGCACTCGCCCACGCGCAACCACCGTGTCGATCTTCGCCTTCAGCCCCTCTAACTCTGCCCGCGGGACCGCATCGCCGCGCCCCGGCACGGCAACCGTAAAATCCAGTTTCAGCACCTCTCCAAGCGCCGCGCCCCACCCTACCAGGCTGCCCCCCGCCGCATAATCCGGATTCGGAGACGCCGCATACAAATCACCCACCGCAATAACCTTCAGATCAGGAAAATAAACGACCGTGTCAGCGCTGGTGCGGCCATTCCCGAAGTGATGAAGTTGCACCTCGACAGGGCCAAACGCCAGCTTTTGCTCGCGATCAAACGTGTCCGTTGGCGGCGCGATCTTCCCACCCGGCGGGTTGTAGCTCTCCAGCAACGCCTTCTCGTTCTGCTGCCCCAAGATCCGCGCTCCAGCCGCTAGAAACTGCGCGTTGGTCCCCGTGTGCTCTTCCAAGTGATCCGTATTCACCACCACCCGCACTGGCTGCTCGTTCAATCGACGAATCTTCCGCCGAAGTTCGTCGAAATTCTCGGCATGGTTCCCGTCCACCACAAGCAATCCGTTGGCGCTCAGCCGCAATACAGAGTTGCCGCCCGCCCCCGAGATTACATACAGCCCCGTCTTCACATAGTTCGCCGTCAGCACACCTGCTGGATGCGCCGCGTCTCCGGCGACGCCATGCGTATTCTGCGCCGCACCCAACCCTGCCCACATCATCGCCAACAACAGGCACGGCTTCCCCACCGAAACCAACCTCTTCCCCATTTATGTCTCCAGATCAGACTCAGTCGATCAATCACAAGAAAGACAGGCCCGCAGCTTGAATTCTGCTGCGGACCTGCCCGTCACTTGCTGCCTGCTTGCTGCTACTTGCCGTTGATCGAGAACGCGTAGAACGTATGCCCGCCCGTGACTCCGGGCAATCCCAGGTGGGTATATCCCGTTCCCCAGTAGACAGTGCCGTCCGACACCGTCGCACCAGCAATGCTGGACGAACCCGAAGCGTAGCTCCACACGACCTTGCCAGTGGCTGCATCCATCGCCAGCATCGTCGGAGCGCCCACGCCACCAGCGGCCGACGGTGCATACAGCACACCGTTCGCTACTGTCAGCGGACCAAGGTCGATCGCCCCGCTGGGATCTGCCGTCGTCCACAGAATTGCTCCCGTCGCTGGATCCAGCGCCGCAAAGAACCCTGCACTACCGCCGCCCCACGGAATCCCATAGAAGTTGGCGTCCGCAACGTAGATCCGTTTACCGTCCGTAGCCGAACCCCACTCCATGCCGCCCAGTGCGGAACCCGGGCCAACCTGCGTCTGCCACAACAAAGCGCCAGTATCCGGATCGAAGGCAAAGTAGATGCCGCTCTTATTACCCGCGCCCAGAATCGTCTTCTTCTTGCCATGACCAGCGTCATAGGTGATCAGGCTTGGAGACTGACCAAAGTCGAAGTCCGGCCCGGTTGGGGTAGGGCATCCTGGAATGCCGTAGAGGCAGGAAAGGTTGAAGTAGTCGCTGCCGCTTACCGCTCCATATTGATTCCAGGTCAACGCACGATAAGACCACTTGATCTTCCCGGTCTTGGTATTCAGCGCCACAATCGCATCCACAAGGTTGTTCGGCGACTGGCATGTCGTCGCCGTGCCACCACCGGCAATGCAGGAGACATACGCTGGATCGACCGGAGTGGAGTAGTTGTCGCCCGTTCCGACGTAGACAAGATTGTCTTCCTCGTTGACAACGGGGCCGCTGCCCCACACGCCAACGCCAGAGTAGCCATTGATCGTCATGTAGGTCTTCCACAGAATGTTACCCGTAGATGCATCCAGCGCGACCACACTGCCCTTGGCATTCGCCGGACCCGCGCCCGGAATCGCTTCCTGGGTCGAGGCCACGCCCGTATAAATGACGCCGTCCGTTACCGTCGGTGAAACCGTCACCACGGCAAACGGATCGGCCGACTCAAGCTGCGTCTTCCATATCAGGTTGCCCGTCCGTGCGTCGATCGCAAGAAACCACGCACCCTGCTGGATTCCCAGATACACCACGCCCTTGACCACGGCAGGGGTGGTACGCGAAACAGTGCCGGGCGCGAGGCCGTAACTCGAAAGCTGAACGCTCCAGACTTGCGCACCGGTACCCGCATTCACCGCAAAAAGATTTCCAGCCCAGTCCGGGAAATAGGCAACACCCCGAACTACAGCGGCACGTGCGGAAACATCGCCGCCGGTAGTGAAAGTCCACTTGGGCGCCAACTTGCCGACATTCTGGATCGAGATGTCGTACTCCTTAGGATTGAAGGCACCACCCTTTGCGTCGAACCCATGGCCCGGCCAATCCTGAGCCTGCAACCCGGTTGACATCACCACCCCTGCCGCCAAAACACATAACGCGTGGCGCAGTTTCCATGCTCGTCCAGTTGATCGTGGTGCGAGCGAATCCTGAGAATATTCCGCAGTCATTTTCATTTG